>JBAZIR010000053.1:0-21084 GCA_041651735.1 Verrucomicrobiia bacterium
GCAAACCAGTTGTCGCATCGCGCATCGGCGCGATTGCCGAGATGGTGGAGGAGGGCGTGACGGGCCTGCTTTTCGAGCCGGGCCAGCCAGTCGATCTGGCAAGCAAGATTCACCAGTTGGTCGAGCAGCCTGAACGCGTCATCGAACTGGGCCGGGCTGCGCGGGCGCATTTTGAGCGTCACTTCACAGCGGACACCAATTACCGGCAACTCATGGACATCTACGATTTTGCCCGGAGGCGGCGTGAGTCGCGCCGGAATCGCGGTGTTAAAATCGCGAGCTGCGATATATAAAGAACCGAACACCATGACGGAATGTTGCTACGTGTTGGGGACCAAGGTGAGTCTCATCCAGATCCCCGGTTTGCTGGCCGAGATGGAACGATACATCGAGGAAACGCGCGGGCGCGGACCCGGTCGTTACGCCGTACTGACCAATATCAACTGCGTCATGAGTGCCCGCCGTGATCCCGCCTACCGCCGAGTCCTCAACCACGCCGACTGGGCTGTCGCTGACGGTATGTCGTTGGTCTGGGTTACACGGTGGCTCGGTGCGAAGGGAATGCAACGGCGCTGCTACGGACCGGACATATTCGCCGCGTTTTGCGAATGTGCGCCGCAACGCGGTTGGAGATTCTATCTCTACGGCGGCGCGGAGGGCGTTGCGGAGCAACTGGCGCGGGTGCTCTGCGAAAAGTATCCCGGCCTGCAAGTTGTCGGTTGGGACTCGCCGCCGTTCCGGCCGTTGACGCCGGAGGAGGACGCGGCTGCTTGCGAACGCATCAACGCCAGTGGTGCGGACGTCGTCTGGGTTGGCCTTGGCTCTCCGAAGCAGGACTTTTGGATGGCTGGCCACGCGCCCAAACTGCGCGCACCCGTGTTGATCGGCGTCGGCGCGGCGTTTGATTTTTTCACGGGCCGGGTCACACAGGCGCCGCGCTGGATGCGTGAGAATGGTTTGGAGTGGTTGTTCAGACTCCTGGCCGATCCGCGCCGGCTCTGGCATCGCTACCTTGTCTATAACCCGTGGTTTGCCCTTTACCTGCTGCTCGAACTGGCCGGACTGAAAAAGTTTCCACGCGACTGAGTTTCCGGTATGCTGGTGGCGGTATAGAACACGGGATTGTCTGGAGCAATCGCGAAACGCAAATTACGGATCACGAACATGAACCGCGTTGGTATTGGTTACGACGTTCATCAATTCAAAGAAGGTCGCAAGCTCGTCATCGGAGGCGTCATCATTCCCCATGACAAGGGGCTCGAAGGCCACAGCGACGCTGACGTGCTTGCCCACGCCGTTGCCGACGCGCTGCTCGGCGCCATCGGCGAAGCCGACATTGGCAAACATTTTCCCGTCAACGACCCGCGATGGGACGGCATTGATTCGATGATCATCCTCGAACAAGTTGCCAAACTGGTTCGCCGCGACGGCGCCAACATCGTCAACATAGACTCCACCATTATCGCCCAGGAGCCGAAGATGGCGCCGCACATCGCGGCGATGAAGACGCGTATGGCCGACGCGTTGCACGTCCGGCCCTACCAGATTGGCATCAAGGCCACCACCAACGAGCACATGGGCTTCATCGGCCGCGGCGAAGGCATCGCCGCGATGGCGGTGGTAAGCGTGCTGGCTGCGGGGGCCGTCAAGTCACCGCGGGTGAAACTGGAGCCGTGAGGCGGGCAATAGAAAACGCGATGCGCTTGTTCGTCGCACGATCCCGCAAACACTTCCACCTTTACGTTTCAGGTTCCACACTTTACTGAAGATTGAATCAACACCATGTCACTACGCGTTTTTAACACACTCTCTCGCAACCTCGATGAGTTTCGCCCGCTCGACCCGGCCGGCAAGCGCGTCGGTATCTACACCTGTGGGCCGACGGTTTACGACTTCGCCCACATCGGCAACTTCCGGGCGTTCGCCTTTGAGGACCTCGCGCGCCGTTACCTCGTCTACCGCGGCTATGAGGTCGTCCACGTGATGAACATCACCGATGTTGAGGACAAGATCATCCGCAAGGTCCGCGAAACCGGCGAGCCGCTCAAGCAACTCACCGGCCGTTTTACCGCCGCGTTTCTCGACGACTGCCGCGCGCTGAACCTGCTGCCGGCGCACCACGTTCCGCGCGCAACCGATCACATCCCGGAGATGCTGTCCCTGATCGGCACGCTGATGGAAAAAGGCGTTGCCTATCAGGCGCCCGACAAGTCCGTCTATTTTTCCATCGCCAAGTTCGCGCGCTACGGCCAACTCAAGAAAATTGACGCTGACCAGATGCGGCCTGGCGCGCGCGTGAAGCTCGATGAATACGAAAAGGAATCGCTCGGTGACTTTGCGCTCTGGAAGGCATGGGACGAGGCCGATGGTGACATCGGTTGGGACTCGCCGTGGGGCCGCGGCCGGCCGGGCTGGCACATCGAGTGCAGCGCGATGAGCATGAAGTATCTTGGCGAGAGTTTTGACCTTCACTGCGGCGGTGAGGACCTTGTCTTTCCGCATCACGAGGACGAGATCGCGCAAAGCGAGGCAGCCACCGGCAAGCCATTCTCCCGCTACTGGTTGCATTGCGCCTACTTGCTTGTCAACGGTCAGAAGATGAGCAAGCGGTTTGGGAACTTTTTTACGCTGCGCGACTTGCTGGCGAAAGGCTACACGGGCCGGGAGCTTCGATATACGCTGATCGCCGAACACTACCGCCGCCAGCTCAACTTCACCTTCGAAGGTGTGGACGCTGCGCGCGCTTCGCTGGCGCGGATCGACGAGTTTCTCGTGAAGCTCCGCGAGGTGGCAGGCAATGCTGCCGGCACCGCGCCTTTGCCGCCGGGGGTTGCGGCTGTGAAAGGAGATTTTGAAAACGCGCTCGACGACGACTTGAACATCAGCGCGGCACTGGGCGTCCTTTTCAATTTCATCCGCGACATCAACAAGCGGCTGGCGGAGCACGCAGTTCCGCCTGCCGAAGCCGCTGCGATTCTCGACATGTGGCAGCGATTCGACACTGTGCTCGGTTTCGGCGTGCCCCAGGCGCAGGAAGCTCCCGCCGACATTGTCGCGCTCGCCGAGCAACGGCAGGCCGCGCGCAAGGCGAAGGACTTCAAGCTCGCCGACCAGATTCGCGACGCACTCAAGGCCAAAGGCTGGGTCATCGAGGACACCGCGAAAGGGCCGAAACTGAAACGACTTTAAAGGAGCATCATGAGCGACACCGGCACGCCGTTCGGCCCGTTCGAACTGTTCGAGGTTGTCGCCGACTCGCCGTTCGGCGTCGTTCATCGCGCGCAGCGCTCCGCCGACGGCCGGGCGGTCGAGGTGTTTCGACTCGACCCCCGGTTCGCCAGCGATACTGGCTACCTGAAACGATTTCAGCATCAGGCGCAGGCTGCTGTGCGGGTCTTGCATCCCAATCTCGTGACGGTTGTGAGCAGCGGCAAGGCCGGTGGTCAATACTATCTTGCCACCGAGGCGACTGATGGCGGTACTGTCGGTGCACTGCTGCGTTCGATGGGGCCGTTGCCAGAATCGAAGGCTGTCCAGATAATCCGTGATTGCGCCTGCGGGTTGCGGGCCGCGTGGGATACCGCGCAGTTGACGCACGGCGACATTGGCGTGGAGAAAATGCGGCTGTTGCCGAACGGCGCGGTGAAACTCGCCGGACTGGCGCTTGCGCGGCCCGATGAGAGCTCGCGCGTCGGCGATGCGCAGGCGCTGGGCGACGCGCTTTATCAAATGCTCGTCAACGAACCGCGACTTAAGTCGCACGAGAACCTGCCCGATCTCAGCGGCAAACGTCCGGATATCGGACCGTTCGTTGGTGAGGTGATCGAGAAGATGCGGACAAAGGCCGCGTGGAACTACGCCAGTTACAGCCATCTTATCGAAGACCTTGACGCCGTGCTGTCCCAGCGCCAACCGCCGCACACGGAAGTGAAGCTCTCGCTCGGCACGGCTTCGGCTCCGTCTGTAGTGGCCGACGCCGAACCGACAACGCCGGCGCACATGCGACTGAGGCGGCGCGCGGTGTTCAACTGGAATTCACGACTCGTCTGGCTGGCGGGTTTGTTGATCCTCGCAGCCATCGTTTGGCAGACGTGGCGGTATTTCGACCGCACGGGGCTGTTGCCGCTGCCGCCTGCGCCGTCGACGCCTCCGCCGCCCATCTCACTCGTGCCTGCCGAGCCGCAGCCCGCCGCGCCTGCACTCCCGACGTTCGAGAATATCACCGACGCGGCGGAACGTGGTCGTGCGATGGCGAAGCATCTCGGTGTGGGTCCTCTGCAGGCTGGTTACGGCGGCATGCTTGGCGTGCTTGACGACGGACAGATGCGGTGGAGTTATGCTTTCCGAAGCAGCAAGGAGTTGAGCGACTTCCATTTGTCTGACGGGCAGCATCGGTTGCAGGACGACACGCTCCAGTTGTCGCGCGCGCAGATGGCGTTCAAGTGCCCGCTTGTCGGTGACATGACGCTGGCTGTTGAGGGCCAGATGGCCGATGCCGACCCGAATGGACCGTTACTGGCTCTCGCCGTCGCGTGGCATCAGGGAGCTGGCAGCGAGCGCACGTTCGGTTTGACGCGGACGGCAGCGGAGCTTTGCGAGATCGTCGCCGGCAAACGCGTTGTGCTCGCTAGCGCGCCGTTCGAGTTGAGGCCCGGCACGCTGGCGCGTTATCTTCTCACCCAGCGCGGCAAAGCGTGCGTCGTCAAGATTCGTGACGGGCCGCTGTTGATGGGCACGTTCACGCAACCGTCCGAAGGCACGCTGCGGCTCATTAGCGACGGCTGCACCTCCGCCTACAGCTTGCTGGAGATTACCAGCACGGTGCCTGCAGCCAGGTTGTCGCAGCCTGCGCCGTAGCGGGCGCCGCTTTGTGGCTTGACTGGCGCGGCGGGCTTTGTTACCGGCTCTAGCGTCACAGGAAACACTATGAAACTTAATCGCCTATTGCCCGCACTCGCCGCCGCTGCATTTGTCGTTGGCTTCAACGCTTCGGCAGCCGACAACGAACTCACCGACCAGGAGAAAACTGACGGTTACGTCCTGCTCTTCAATGGTAAGGACTTCACCGGATGGGAAAGCCGGTCGGAATTCTGGAGTGTCAAGGACGGCGCGATCTGTGGCAAAACTACTGCGGATTGCATTCCGAAGCAGAACACCTTCTGTATCTGCAAGGCCGGCGAGTTTGCCGACTTTGAGTTGCACGCGAAGTTCAAGCTTGTGCCTGGCGATGCGAAGAGTTTCTCCAACTCCGGCATCCAGTATCGCAGCAAGGTGTATGATCCGGCCTATTGCGTCGTCGGTGGCTATCAGGGCGACATGGAGGCCGGTAAGAATTACACCGGCATTCTCTACGAAGAACGCGGCCGCGGCATCCTCGCCAAACGGGGTCAGAAGGTTGTTATCAAGGAAGGCGGCGACCCGAAAAACCCGAAGAAGCCCAACATTGAAGTGGTTGGCTCTGTCTGCAATCCCGACGAGGTCCAGGCTTCGATCAAACAAGGCGACTGGAACGATTACGTCATCATCGCCAAGGGCAATCATCTCCAGCAGTTCGTCAACGGCAAGCAGACGGTCGATGTAACCGACGAAACTGCCGTGGGCGCCAAGACAGGTATCATCGCGCTCCAGATCCACAAAGGTCCGCCGATGAGCGCCTGTTTCAAAGATCTGAAGATCAAGAAGCTGTCGGCGAAGTAAACAGCTACAACATCCACGCGGTTTCGAGATGCCTCGCGGCAGTGGCAACAAGGGTCTGTTCCGGGCTGCGTGCTTCTGCCAACCCGCCTGAGTGCGGGCGCAGGATGTGATATCACGACGGCGGCGCTACGTGGCGGAACCAGTTGGGGGCAGGGCGCGCTCGATGGCGGCCAGCAGGAGGGTTTCGTCCACGATAGGCTTGGGAACGTAGTCATTGAAGCCCGCCCTGAGGTATTTTTCACGGTCACCTGCCATGGCGTGAGCTGTGAGGGCGATGACGGGGATGTCGCGCAACTCGCTGTCGGCGCGGAGGCGGCGCAAGACCTCGGTGCCGTCCATATGCGGAAGCGATATGTCGAGCAGGATCAGGTCGGGCCTGTCGTGTTTGAGTCCCTCCAGCGCATCGAAGCCGGTTTCGTAGGTCGTGACCTTATAGCGGTCTTCGAGCATGACCCGAACCAAGAGGCGGTTGTCGGGGTTGTCTTCAACGACGGTGATTTTTCTCATAACGTAGGTGTTAATTATTGTGTGAACGCCAGGGTGTCAGCCGGGCGACGACCTCAAGTTGCCACGATCCGATGGATTCTGCTATGCGGATGTCTCAGCAGTTCGCGCAGGGTGCGTTTGAGTTCCTTTTCCATGTCTGCGGTCTTTTGAAGGACGGCTTGTGCCTGTTGGCTGAGACGGAGTTTTTCCGCCGAATCAAGTTCCTTGACGGTGCAGACGATGACGGGCAAGCGGCGGTAGCGAGAGTCTTTGCGAATCTGGCTGAGGAAGCTCACGCCGTCCATGACCGGCATGATCAGATCGAGAATGATCAGGTCGGGTGCGAATCGCTCGATCTTGTTCAGAGCGTCCTGGCCGTTGACTGCGGTCTCGACCTCGACGGCTTCTTCCGCGAGGTAGTTGGTCAAGAGGCGTCGATCATCGTTTGTGTCGTCCACTACGAGGACTCTGCCGGTCTTGTGGCCCAGGGTCCGCTTGAGCACCGGCAGGAGTTCCTCGCGGGTGATGGGTTTCTGAAGCACATCGACTGCGCCGAAGACAGTGCCTTTCTTCTCGCGGGCCACGACGCTGATGACCACGACCGGAATGTGGGCGATCTGCGGGGTGGTCTTGATGGCGCTCAACACCTGCCAGCCGTCCATTCGCGGCATCAGCAGATCGAGCGTGATGAGGTCCGGCCGGACTTCCCTGGCCATACGAAGGCCTTCTTCACCGGAGCCGGCCGTGATGACGCGATAGCCGCACTCCTCGATGAAGTGTGTCAGCAGCAGGCGGGCATCCGGTTCGTCGTCAATGACCAGCACGACTCGGGTTTTCAGACCGCTCCATTCCTCCAGCGGCTTGCCTTGCCAGGTCGCGGAAGACTTATGAGCAGGACGCGTGGCACTCGAATCCGGGGCCGGCGTGCCATGTTGGAGTTCGGAGGTGCGCGTCAGCACGATTCTGAACGTAGAACCTTTGTTCACCTCGCTGGAGACTTCGATCCGATAGCCCATGAGCTGGCAGAGTGCCTGGGAAATCGTCAGCCCCAGACCCGTGCCGCCGAACTTGCGGGCGGTGCTGGGATCGGCTTGCTGGAACGCTTCGAAGATCATGCCAAGCCGCTCTTTTGGAATGCCGACGCCGGTGTCGGCCACGTCGATGCGCATGGGGCGGTTGGTTGCGGGGTCAGCGATGACGCGAACGATGACGCGGCCTTCTTCGGTGAACTTCAAGGCGTTGCCGACAAGGTTGATGAGGACTTGTTTGAGCTTGGCGGCATCGGTTTCGAAAGGAGCCACCGCGGGCGGCAGTTCGACGAGGAGCCGGACGCCGCGGCTACGCACCTGGCCTTCGAGTTGGCCGACCACCTCGCGAACCATGGCATCCAGCGATACCGGGGCGAGTTCCAGTTCCACTTTCCGGGCTTCGATCTTGGCGAGGTCGAGGATCTGGTTGATGAGACTGAGCAGGTGTTTTCCATTGGCGACGATGCGGTCCATGAACGTGAGGTCGTCGGGATGAAAGTTTTTGTTCTTGTTCTTGAGCAGGATGTTGGCGAAGCCGATGACAGAATTCAGGGGCGTGCGCAACTCATGGCTCATGTTGGCCAGGAACTCGCTCTTGGCGCGGTTGGCTTCGACGGCTTCGCGGGTCCGCTCAGCCACGCGCTGTTCGAGGGTTTCGTTGAGGCGGGTCAGTTCTTCCTGCGTGCGGATGCGCTCGCCGATTTCCTGCTTGAGGGCCTCGTTGGTCTGGCGCAAGGCGGTTTCGCGCTCCTGGATGCTGGTGAGCATTTGATTGAACCCGTCGGTGAGCATGCCCAGTTCGTCCCGGCTGTTCAGCTTGGCGCGGACGGAATAATCTTTCCGGTCGGAGATGGCTTTGGTGGTGGCTGCCAACTCCAGGATCGGCCTCGCGATGAACCGTTGCAGGATGGCGGAGAAAGCAAAACTTACCAGGAACGCCGCTGTCAGCGCGGCTGCAACCACGCCCGCATACATTCTCAAGCGGTCTTGCACGGCTTTGAGATCGGCTTGAACGTAAATCGTTCCCACCCGCTTGCTGTCCTGAATCACCGGCCGGAACAACACGAGGCAGTCCTTCTCAAAGAGGTAGCCATCCGGCCCGGGTTTGTCGGGGAAGTCAATCTTCGTGCCTCCGCGGGTATAGGTGGCAAATACCGTGCCATCCTCTGCGTAAAGACAGCCGCCCATGACGTGCGATTCGACCCGCAGGGCGCTGAGCGTTTCCGTGGCGGCGGCGGGATCGTTGAAGAACAGCGCGGCGGTGGAATTGTAGCCGATGCCGCTGGTCAGCACAATCAGGTTGCGGGCCAGCTCCTGCTTGAAGGTGATCGTTTCCGATGCGACAAGGACCAGCGAGGCGATCAGCAGCGCCCCACTGCTGGTCACCATCACCATCAGCGACAACTTCCGCTTAATTGGCATGTCACGGAACCATTGCATGTTAGTTACCTCCTTTGACGCGTTCAGAGCCGATGATGGTTGCCAGCCTCAACAACTTGGAGCTGATCGACAATCCGCTGCTTCTGGCAGCCTCCACGTTGATTTCAAACCGAACATTGGCACCTTGGAGCCGGAAGTTGACGATGCCACCGTTATGCGCGAAGCGATCTGTCTCGCCCACGGTGAGGCAGTGTTTTTCCGCAAGTTTGGCAAAGATGCTGGCAAGGCGTCCTTTTTCCGACTTGCTGATGAAAAGCAGATGGCAGTGCTTCAGGCTATCGATCTGTTTAGACCGGTGGATGGCGATGGGCCGGTTCTTGATGGTTTCGCCGCGAATGATTCGGTCAAGCTCGCCGCCAAACAAATCGTCGCCAAGAATGCCAATGATGATCGGCGCTGTCGGCGTTGGAAATACCTCCGGTGGCCACTCGACGTACAATGCGAACTTAAACAGGAAGGCTGCCTTGACCTCATACTCCTTGGCAGCAGGAGTCGCCCCCCGGGTCTCCAGCGGTCCCAATGCACATGCCCAAACGGCGCCAAGCAATGCGATAGCGTCGATCCCGACCAGCCCAATGCGCTTGGCGCGCTGGCCAGCTGATTCGCCGATTGGCAGCGTTGGTTGTCTGAACTTCACGACACCGAAAGCTACGGCCTAGAACGTCACTCTCACACCTAGTACGCCATTCAATGCCTCCTGGGGAACCGCCACGCCGGAAATACCGTACAAGGCATAGTGATTGTCGGTAAGGTTCCTCACATTCGCAAAAACATCAACATGCTTGGTTGCTGCCCAGAGCATGTAAAGATTGACTTCATACGGTGTGTCCAGTTCCGCATCGAGAGTGCCAGAAGACACATTCTCCGGTGTGGATCGGATGACCAGGCTTGGCGTGACGAACAGCTTGGGTGTAATCGCCCATGTTATGCCCAGGCGGCCGTTGTGCTTGGAGATGCCCTGCAAACCCGACGACACGCCGTTGTTGATCATCTCGAAGGACGTATATGAATAAGAGGCCCAGGGACTGACCGGTCCGAATTTCATCCGGGCGTAGATATCGCTTCCGTAGCTGGTGCTTGTGCCGCCGTTGGCCGACTGAACGAGGGTGATCGGTTGGGTGCAGGCCGCATCCAGGTAAACGGTTCCAATGACATTCTGCGGCAAGCCGCGATCGGAAATGAGAAGGAGGTTGCTCTGTTCGCCATAGTAGAGGCCCACGCCGGCTTGGAAATTTTCCTTTGTATAGTTGAAGTCCACCTCGTGAGTTGTGGATGTCTCGGGCTGGAGGTTGGGATTCGTTGTGCTCAGTTGCGTTGTATTTTGGTAAACGTTGTAGGCGAAATACGGCGGTGGCGAGACGTAAGCGGTGCTGTAGGTGTATTTTGCCGTCCATTCGTCAGTCGCGTTCCAGATCAACCCCGCGCGTGGCGTGAAAGAAATTTCATCAATCCGCGAATCTTTGTCGAACCGGACGCCACCGATCAGTCTCAGCCGCTCCATCGCCTGCCAGCCGGTTTCCACATAACCGCCATACACCTGGTATGTCACATGGGATACGCGCGGAATCAGGTAAGGACCGTCGCCCACAGCCTTCCAATACTGAAAACTGCCGCCTTGCTGAGTGATGCCTCCGAGGGTGTTGTCGGTGTTGGCTCCGCCAGGCACGGTGGATTTTGGCATGATGTCGTTGTAGGTTGCCACCAAGCCCGCCAACAGCGAGATGTTGTCGGTGATGTCCACTTTCAACGTTTCTTCAATCGTGTAGGAGTAGCCCAGCCCATACTTGAAGTCGTCGTAATTCCATGAGACGGCTGGCGCCGGATTCTGCCACACGTAGCGGGTGGACGGATCAATCTCATACCGGTTGAACGTCACTGAGGAATCCAGACGGATGTTGTCGGCCAGTTGGGCCGAGTATTTGGCCTCTGTCACGATGGAAAAATCCTCCCAGACCGCTTCTTCCACATAGGCGAAACTCGGAGTGCCCAATCCTTCCGTACTGCTCCGCTTCGAGTCCCGATACCACACCTGAAACGAAAAATCGCCGGCCTCAAATCTTGCAAAGGTGTTCAGCCCGTAATCTTCTCTCAGCGGCGATGTGCTGGTGCCCCGGGCCTCAGCCGCGGTGCGATAATCCTGCCACCATTGCGAATACTCCTTGTCCAGCGACGTCAGATCCGAGTCATGGTATTGCACATAGCCTGTGAGGCTGATGTTGTTATCCTTGTCGAACACCTTCCCGAACGTGGCCCATGCCTCGCGCTCGTTATTCAGGCCGCCGGCAAACCCCGCCTCTCCGTGGACACCCTCCTCGGGTTGCTTCGTCTTGACGTTGATCACCGCGCTGGCCGCGTCGCGGCCGTAGAGGGTGGAACCGGGGCCATAGATCACCTCGATCTGTTCCGCATCGCGCACGCTGAAATCGCTCCGGAAGGGGAAGTTCTCGCCCCCCGGGGGATTGACACGCATGCCATTGACCATCACGACGATTTTGTTGTTGCCAACAATACCGCGGACCGGCACCTGCGTGCCGATTTCGGAGAAGTAATATTCCGTCGTCTCCATTCCCGGCAGATCCCGCAACACGTCCTTGAGGTTGGAATAGCCGCGCAGCTTGATGTCGTTCTTGTCAATGACGTAAGCCATGCCGGGCGTTTCGGTCGCTTTTTCTGCCCGCTTGGAAGCCGTGGTGACTTCCTTGACTTCCACATTCATCAGGTCTTCCAGACTCAACTTCTTCAAATCCTCGGAACCCTTCTTTTCCGCAGTGCCGGAAGACGCCACTTGCGCCGGCTGAATGTCCTGATCCGCGTAGCTCTCCGTCGCCACCGCCAGCCACACGCAGCAAAGGACGACCCGCCACACGCAATGTCCTTTGCACGCACGACCATCCACCTCGCTTCGTTCGCGCAGGTGATTCCGCTGGATCAAAATCATTTCGGACGCTCCCTTGTTGTTGCCACGCGAGATCCCTTCTCGGAACGGAGAATTCTTGGATGCGGGGCAACTTTTCGCGCGCGGACAGTATCAGACCACCCACAGAACGCAAGCCCGCAAAACAGGCTGCATGGGTGTCTGTTTCTTTGGTTGCCCGATTCTTTGGCGCAGTCAGAAAAACGAGAGCGAGGATCGAAGCCGGCTGAATGACTTTCGTTTTCTTGGGGTTTCTGTGCCGTTTCCATCTGTTGGATGATGGAGTCGAAATTTACAGTGGGGCCCCGCCACGTCGCATGGGGACGATTGAATGATTTTGGAAACACGCCCTCGTTGACGTGACCTCGATTCACATCGCCCCGCGTTCTTGATCTCCAGACAAAAAGAAAATGGTGGCAAGGGTCGGAATCGAACCGACGACACGCGGATTTTCAGTCCGCTGCTCTACCAACTGAGCTACCTTGCCACCCAAAGGGTGATTCCCATCCTGGCTTCGGGAAAAAGCGGCGGAACCATACCGACTTGCCCGCGCCTCGTCAACCCCGACCTGCGCACAACTTTGCATTCCAACCCGAACCCCGAATGGAAACAGGGTTGACGTGCCGGCGTTCTGGCGTTTTCAATGGCATTTCTGGATCTGAACCATGAATGCCTCTCGTTTCTCACAAATCCTCCTGGTGGCACTGGCAGCGGCCTGTGTCCCAACCTCCGCAGAACCGCCCGCTGGCAAGCATTGGAAGCTTGTTTTCAGCGACGAGTTTGACGGCAGCAAGCTGGACGAATCAAAGTGGTCGCGCGCCAACCATGGCGAGGCGTTTTGCTGGAATGGCGCAAAGGGCCTGCGCTGTGACGATCATGCGGAGGTGGATGGCAAGGGCAACTTCGTTATCAAGGTGACCCGTGACGCCGACGGCACCTATCGTTACCACAACGGCATCCAGACGAAGGGCAAGTTCCAGCGCGCATACGGTTACTACGAGACGCGGGTCCGGTTCACACGCGAGCCGGGTTGGTGGGGCGCGGTTTGGCTCTACGGCGTCGAGGTCGGGCCCAACCCGTTCAAAATGGGGCAGGAGATCGACATTTTTGAGGACTTCACCAAGCCGAAGACCAAACCGGAGTTCGCGCACAATGTTCACTTTGACGCGCAACTGGAGTCGGCGATGGAAAACAACAAGCGCGTCGGCAAGCTCGATGGCGACACCCTCTACCGCGTCTCGCGCGGCAAGCACGACGTGGACGTGGGCGATTGGAACGCGTTCCACGTCGTCAGCGTGGAGTGGACGCCGCTCGAATACATTTTCTACTGTGACGGCAAGGAAACGTGGCGGCTGGACTACCACGAAGTGCCGGTGACGACGCAGCCGATGCACGTGCTCATTTCCGGCTGCTTCCGCGACCCGACGGGGCGAAAGTGGATGGGAGACTACGCCGAGGGGAAATGGCCCGACGCGCTCACGGTGGATTATGTGCGCGTTTATGAAGAAGACCTTGGACGCAAGAAGAAGCCGGACGTCGCCCTGCGACTCGTGAAACCCGCAAAGGTGGTGCGGCAGACGGATGAGGTGTCGTTTCGGATCACGACATCGGGCGCGACGAATGTGATGCTCTTCACCAACGGCCGCATCCGCGCCGAGAAAGCCGCGGCTTCGGCGACGTTTACATTGCCAGCGAAGCAACTCTGTCTCGGGGAGAACATCCTCATCGCGATGGCGCGAGACAAGGACGGCGTCATTGGCATGTCGAAACCGATCACGCTGGAAGTGGAATGGCCTGATGTGGGCAAGAGCACACCATATCTCGGCAAGGCACAGGCGATTCCCGGCCGCATCATTCCCGGCCACTACGACGATGGCGGCCAGCGTGTTGCCTACTCCACCTATGTGAAGCAGAACACATTCGGCAAGCCGCCCTGGAACCTCAAGTTCCGCCCCGACGAAGGCATCAACGCGCCGAGCGAGAAGGGCATTGGCGCTTCGCAACGCGGCATGTGGGTGTGCTACACGGTGGACGTGCAGCGGACCGGGGCCTACAAGGTTGTTCCCTTCGCAGCGCGCGTGGACGGCCAGGGCTTCAAGTCTGACAAACGCGATCGCATCATCCTCGAACTCGACGGCAAACCACTGACCGAGTTGGCGTTTGGCACCGACTTCACCACGGGCCGGAGCTGGTGGGACAACTACCGGCCGTTGCCCGGGAAGACCGTGCGGCTTACCGAGGGCCGTCACGTGTTGCGCGTGAAGTTTGACGCCACGCCATTCCAATTCGGCGGGCTGGAGTTTGAGAAGAAAGGAACGACGCCATGAGCACCCCATCCAGACTCTCCCGCCGCGGGGCATTGAAACTCTCGGCGGTCGCGGCACCGTCGGCGTCAAGAACGGCAAACTGTTCGTGGAGGTCAAGAGTGGACGGATCGAGGTGAAAGAGATAAGGTCGAACTTCTAGTTGTTACTCGCGATGTTGAAGACAATTTCTCTTATCGTTGTAATCGGCTGTTTTTCGGCTGCTTGGGCTTCGGACGATGCGCGCAAGAACGAAGAACTGAACATTCGAGACGCTGTGTTCTGTTACTTGGTAGCCAAGCATAATGCCATAGAGCCCCCGGCTTTCTACCTCTCGGTGAGCGACCGAGCATCTGACTCTTCGACCGGTGCCGACCCGCCTGATGAGCTAATGGCTCGCTTCCGATCTTACGAGCCACCGGTTCTTAAAGCTTCGAATTGCAGGATGGACGAAAATGGCGCCACGATCGTGGATAAGAAGACCGGGAAGCAGGGTCTCATGTTGAGTGCGTCTAGCATCAAATGGATCGCAGATAACGAAGTGGAGGTTAAGGGTGGTCATTACTGGGCAGGGCGCGCAGCGGAGGGGTGCACTTTCACGCTCAAGAAAAGGAACGGCGTGTGGAGAGTGGTGAAGGATAAGCGGGATTGGATTTCATGAAGGCTGCAAAGCTGAGAACGGTTGCTCTTTTGGTCACACTCGTGCTGACGTTTGCCTGCTCTCAAAAGAACGACGCACGCCGCCAGGCGGAAGACGAGATTCGGGATGTGGTTCTGCAGTGGCAACTGGCTCGTTATGGGTTCTTAGAATCACTCCCCTTTCCGAGCGACAGCGTCTATGTCTACGTGGGCGTGAAACCGGCAGACCCATCAGAGGATTTCATGGCGCGGCTCTTGGATTATGTCCCCCCGGTTCGTAAGTTCTCATCTGGCGTTACGGCGTCTAACGGAGAGTGTCGCGACAAACTGACAGGCGAGAAAGCTCGTCTGATAGGGATAACGGACATCACGTGGATTTCGGACAGTCTCGTGATGGTGGCGGCACGGTGTCGCGTCTCAGGTTTGTCCAGTCCGACTTTTTACCACTCCGTGAGGAGAGTTGGACAAGCATGGAGAGTGACGAAAGTCACAAGAGATTGTGCATTGGAATGGCAGAGGAACGAACGCTAGATCGTATACTTCGCGACAAACCAGCCGGGATTACAGCCGAAGACACAACGACCATGTGTCGATCGTTGCTTTGTGCTGCGAAACGTCGCACAACACAGCAACCATTATCACTAAAACCACACGCCGCCACTTCATCCGAACACAGCTTCCATTATTGCACATTTCAATGTTGTTCCCCACTCACATGCTGCGCGTGAAGTTTGACGCCACGCCATTCCAATTCGGCGGGCTGGAGTTTGAGAAGAAAGGAACGACGCCATGAGAACCCCATCCAGACTCTCCTGTCGCGAGGCATTGAAACTTTCGGTGGCTACGGCACTGTCGGCGTCAAGAATGGCAAACCGTTCGTGGAGGTGAGGAACGGGCGGGTTGAGGTGAAGAGAATCAAGACTGCGCAGGCTTGAGCCGTTGCGCTTTCAGTCAGGGCTTCGCTTTCAACTTTTCTGCCTGCGCCAGTGTTCGCTGGTTGCTATCGAAGCTCAGCAACTCCCGCGCGCCCAGGTGCAGTGCCGTCGCAACGTGAAGCACATCGAGACTGCGATGCCCGCCTGCAATCGTGTAGCGCCGCGACAGGTCTTCCGCGCGGCGCAACACGTCGGGGAAGTTGCAGGGCATAAGCATCGCCACGCCGCTGGCCAGGTCTGACTCGAACTGGCTTAACGCGGCTTGCGCGTCCGCCGGCGCGATGCCTTCGCGCGGATTCGCCGAGTGCCGCCAGACTTGAAACCGGAGCGACTGTCGGAATTCATACGCCAGCAAGGCTGTGACGTGCAGCGGTTCCTTCATTGTGGCCGCGTGCGCCGCCGCCGCCGGTGAGTTCGACTGCTTCACGTAGAACGCGTAGAGGAAACTCGTGTCCGGATAGGCCGTCATGAAAGTTCGCCCCGGCTGGCTGCAAGGCCCCGCGCCGTCTCCGCCTCGTCATAGCTTTTCTCGCCATAGGCCTGGTTCAACCGCTCCATGATGTCCGGCATCTTGAACCGGCGCGCTTTCGCCGGTGCCGCAGGCGACAAGCGGGCAAACAGCTTGCCGCCTTTGGTGATCTCTACCGCCTCTCCCTGTTCAATCCAATGCGCCACATGCGGAAACCGATTCCGCAAATCCCTGACCGTCGCTGTTTTCATTGTGAGACAATCTTGTCTCACGGCGTCAGCCGTGTCAAGTCCAATGCCGCCTCAGTCGGTTGCGAATCACGGATCACGAATCACGCTTCACGTTTCACACACCCCATTCTGCTCGGTGACTCTGAGTCTCCACAAGGGGTACGATTCGTCAGGCGGCATGGAGTATGCACTCGACCTTGAGAATGTCCGCCATCCGGCTTAGCTCCCGGGTGTAGTCTCCGTACACCATCACGTAGTGATGCCCGAAGGTCGCAGTCCGCAGATGGAACCCGTCCGGATCCTTGACGCGAATCAACATTTCGGTGGAGCAGCGTTCCGAGGAAAACCCTCTCATCCCCACGACTTCCGCCTTGGTCAACAGCAGCTTCGTGGTCGCCGGATTAAACCGCCCCAAGGTGATCGTCTTCTCCTTGATCTTTGTGAAATCAACCTTGAACGACGCGCCCCAGCCCGATTTGCCCGCTTTCCCGGGGACGAAGTTTCTGATCTCGAACGGAAGATCGGGCGTTCCAAATCCCTCCATCTTGAGCGAAGGCACGTTGTGCCCGAACGTGAAGTCGGCCTTCCCTTTGACCTCCTCGTTCACCCAAAAATAGGGCGCAAAGAACGGCTTCTCCGGCCCGGGCTGGTAGGGATTAAGATTGCCCATGTAGGCGGATTTGTTTGCGATGGAACTGAACAACTTGATCGCGAGCATGCACCCGATCTCGCCCTCGCAGGCGGCCGCATAACCTTCACCGTTGAGGAGCGAGAACGCCACGCACGGCGTGATCTTCCAGGCCATGGCCAGTTTGCTTGAGCAGAACTCGATGCAATCGATGCTGTAAGCGTTACAATTGTATTTGGCCATCAGCGACCGGATCGTCTGGTAAAACAGCACGTTGTTCCTGAATAACTCCCGGTCCATGTGCACAGCCTTCGTCTGGTTGAGCAGCCTGCCGTTGAGCCGTTCCACCTCCGCCATGGCGGCAGGATCCTTGAGGATTTTGTCCCGTTCGCTGGTGAGCTCGCTGTAGCCCACAATGGTGGCGCCCATGCCGAACTTGTTTTTCAGGTCGTCGAAATCCCCGACCGACCCGCGCAGGTAGCCGGGGCCTTTCACCGCGCCTCCAATTTCCGTGACCAGCAGCATGTTGGTCTGCCGAAACGCTTTTCTCGCCCGCAGCAAGGCAATCAGCTTGTTCAGGCCGCCATACGCATACTCGGCGTAACCCTCGGCTCCCATGCTGTCCAGGTAAGCCGCCAGGGTCCGGCCGAGGTGTCCCGCACTCACGATGGGTGCCTTGCACAATTCATGCAGCGCGGAGGCGAAATAGACTTCATGATGCGAGCTGAGATTGTAGCCTCGGAGAACATAGAGATCCACTTGGTCCATGTCGTCTTTGAGGACTCGCAGGTCTCTCGGTAGCAACCGGGTGTTCTCACGAAACTCCATATACACCGGCTCGAGCATGTTGGCTTCGGGAGGCAGACTGTTGCGGAACGTCTTCACGGTTTCCGCATACCTCTGCCGCGCTTCGGCCCTTTCGGCATCCGGACCCTGGCTCATCTCGCTGTAACGGCACGGCCCCTCCCAGAGGGAGCTGTGAATCATCGCATAGTAGATGAGCTTCACATTGAGCTTCACGTCGCGAGGATTTCCTCCGCCCGACGCCCCGGCTGAAGTGTGCTCGTAAGCCGCACTCGGGCGGACCTCCGCCTTGGCGGCGTTGCCAGCCAGCACCACGCTCGTCAGGCCCAAGCTGGCCCCTTTTAAGAACTCACGTCGGTTTGTTTTCATGGCATGCTCCATCCTTCGAAGCTGAACGTTTCGGAATTGGTGAAGTGGTTCATCGCGCTGCGGTCGGTCAGCAGCAAGTCAGGGCGTTTCACCTGACCTTGCACTTCGGTAGTGCTTGCCGGATTTTTTCCATGGCCGTTGCGTCACGCAACCCAATGTCCAGCATGCGGAGATTGGGCAACGCTTTGAGATGCTCCACTCCGGCCTCGGTCACCTTGGTGCCACGCAGATACAGTGTTTGGAGGTTCGCCAATCCCTTGAGGTGTTCCAGCCCGGCATCGGTCACAGCCCGCACTCCGATCAGATCGAGCTTTGTGAGGTCAGTCAACCCTTTGAGATGCTCCAAGCCCGCATCGGTCACTTGGGTGCCTTCCATGGCAAGGTATGTGAGGCGAAGACCTTTGAGGTGCGCCAACCCCGCATCGGTTATCTTGGTGTAGCACAATATCAGCGAGTGGAGATTTGGAAAAAACGCTCTGAGGCGCTCCACTCCTGTATCGGTGATATCGGCGGCTTCCAGATAGAGCAGTTCGAGGTTGGTCAGTGTCTTGAGCTTTTCCAGACCCGCATCGCTCACCTGCGTCTTGTCCAGAATCAGGCTCCGGAGTTTGGCCAATCCCGTGAGATTCTCCAACCCCGCGTCGTTGACCATGCTCTCCCGCAGGTCCAGCGACTGCAAGCTGGCCAGGCTTCTGACGTGCGTCAGCCCGGCATTGAGAGCCTTGCTTTTCCGCAGTGTCACGCCAATCACCGTCTTGTCAGGACTCTTCGTGTCGAAGGTGACTGTACCGCCAAACTCCTGAATCGCGGCAACGGCTTTCGCCTGTTCTGGGTTTGCTTGTGCCCTAGCGGTCGAATAGCCCGAGGCAACTACGGCAAGCGACAAACCCAATACTTGGATCAACAGTGAATGTCGGTTCATTGGATTCCTTTCACGCTTTCTTGCCAACCCGGCGTTGCGAACTTCGATCTTGCGGACTGCCACCGAGGATGTGGTCCATGCTCTCTGTTCGGAAATCCCCCTGCGCCTCGGAAGTGAAAAGCTCCAATCGCGGGGCGCTGTGCTGGCGGCCAAACTCCGCGATGAACTCTCGGCGCTGTTCGACGAGACCGATCACGGCTCGACTATACCATGCCGGCAGCGAATAGGAATCCTGTTGTTTTGCAGCGATGCGCGTTCTCAGTTTCTCACCACCGAAGCTCGCACGATATTGCCTTCGCCCGCCAAAGGACGTGCACCATTTCGAGAAATGATGTATTTGAAGCAAAAGCAAACTGAGCACTCGATAACATGAACAAGGTGCTGACCCGGAGAGATTTTCTGAATCATGTGGGCATGGCGTCCGCCAGCCTCGGACTGCTGGTGCAAGCCAGAGTAGTCAACGCAAAGCCGACCGCCGATGACCATTCGCTTGTGATGGTGGATCCCGCGCCTCAGTTTGAACTGTCCCCTTATCTCTACATGCAGTTCATGGAACCGCTCGGCAGCACCGACGGCTCGGTGGCGGCGGCGTGGGATTACCAGCACAACTGCTGGCGCAAGGATGTCGTGCAAGTGACGCAACAGCTGGCGCCTCCGCTCATGCGTTGGGGCGGTTGTCTGAGTTCCTACTACCGGTGGAAAGAAACGGTGGGGCCACGGACGCAGCGCGTACCGATGCACAATCTGCTGTGGGGTGGCATGGAGGATAATCGCGTGGGGACGGTGGAGTTTGTGGATTTCTGCCGGCAAGTGAAGGCGGAGTCCCTCATGTGCGTGAATTTCGAATCCGATGGCCGCCGCCCGTGGATGCAAGACCCTGACGGCCGTCCCCGGTGTGCGGGGCCGGAGGAGGCGGCTGAATGGGTGGCCTACTGCAATCAACCGAACCATGCGATGCGTTGTGCTCACGGCATCAAGGAACCCTGCACGATCCGCTTCTGGCAGGTGGGCAACGAGACCTCGTATGACCGCAGCGGATTCGGCCTCGAGACGGCTGCGCAGAAGACCGTGGCCTTCGCCCGCGCCATGCGCCAATCCGACCCCAACATTTCCCTGATCGGCTGGGGCGACAGCGGTTGGGCGCGACGGATGATCGAAATCGCCGGAGAACACCTTCAGTTCATCGCGTTTCATCACATGTGGGGGTCGCGGCTCAAGGGATCCGTGTTGCGTGACAACGAATACCGCAAGGACCCAGCCAGGACATGGGAGCAGTTGATGGCCATGTGGCGCCCGCACGATGAGAAGATCAAGGTTATGCGTGAACAGGTGGCTGGTTCAAAGATTTCCCTCGCACTTACGGAATGCCATCTGGGTTTGCCCGGCCGGAACCGGTGCGATGTGCTTTCAAGCTGGGCTGCGGGCGTCGCGATGGCTCGGGTGCTCAACGTCCATGAGCGGCACGGGGACGTGTTGAAGATTGCCACCGCCGCGGATTTTTGCGGCACGCGATGGCAAGTCAATGCGGTGATCATTCCCACACCAACGGGGAAGGCGTTCATGATGCCGGTGGCCCGGGTCATGAGCCTGTATCGTCATCACATGGGCCGGCAGGCGGTGAAAGTGGCACATTGTCCCGACGCGTTGGATATCACCGCCAGTCGCACCGGGAACCGTCTTTACCTGCATGTCGTCAATACGCACCGGACACGTTCCATGGACATGAGACTGCAGGTGCAGGGAATGGCCCTGAAGGATGGCAAGGTTTTCGAGATTGCCGCCGACCCCGAGTTTGAAATCATGCAGACGTGTCCCGATGCCTTCACGCCCAAGGAACGTCCATTCAAGCTCGATGGCGCCTGGACTGTGCCCGCCGCCTCGGTATCCGCGTTCGAACTGGAATTAGCCTGAGCTGCCGCGCTCGCTGAACCGTTATTGGGTTTGTGGCAACTGCGCCAGCAGATCGCCAAGTTTGGATTGGCAGTGGCACGCATCCCGGAAAACAGGCAGCAGCTTTTCGTAAAGAGCCGCGTGCTGGGAGACGGGCGTTGATTTGTCTTCCAGCTTGTGAATGGCATCAATCGGCGAGAAATCCTTCCACAATCCCGCGCCGACGGCCGCGACCGCTGCCGCGCCCAATGAGCCGGCTTCCTGGCCGATGTTGGTCTTCAGCAGCGTCATCTTCCAAGCATCGGCGAAGATCTGCCGCCAGAGCTTGCT
>JBAZIR010000054.1:0-21059 GCA_041651735.1 Verrucomicrobiia bacterium
CACCCCATCCTGCCGATCGAAGACGCCCAGTTGGATGGCCTGAGCAGCACCCTCGCTCAAGTCATCCAACACGCCCAGGCGGAAGAAGCACTGAGGGCGAGCGAGGAGAAACACCGGGGTCTCTTCGAAAGCTCCCGTGACGCTCTCATGACGGTTGAGCTTCCCTCTGGGAAGTTCTCCTCCGGTAATGCGGCCGCCCTGAAGATGTTCGGGATGAAGGACGAGGAGGAACTGATTTCTTACGGTCCGTGGGAACTGTCTCCCGAACGGCAGCCAGATGGGCGAATCTCCGTGGAGAAAGCCAAGGAGATCAATGAGACGGCCTCGCGCGATGGCTCTCACTTCTTCGAGTGGACGCACCAGCGGATCGACGGCGAAGAGTTTCCCGCCGACGTGCTGCTGACTCGGATGGAGCTGGGAGGAAAGATGATACTCCAAGCCACCGTCCGCGACATCACCGAGCGCAAGCGGGCAGAGGAGGAAATCCGCAAGCTCAACACCGATTTGGAGCGGCGGGTGGAAGAGCGCACCGCCCAGCTTCAAGAGGCGAACAAGGAACTGGATACGTTTTCCCACAGTGTGTCGCACGACTTGCTCGCGCCGCTGCGGAGCATCAACGGCTTTGCGAGCATGTTGGTCGAGGAACACGCTAAGCGGCTCGACGAGGAAGGCCGTGGCTTGTTGGGAACCATCTGTGGCGAGGCCGATCGGATGAGCCAGATGGTTGGCGAACTGCTGGCGTTCTCGCGGCTCGGACGACAATCCATGCTTATGGCGGAGGTGGATATGACAGCGCTGGCGCAAGCGGCCTTTGACGAGTGCGCGGCGCAAGCGCCGGGCCGCAAGCTCCAGTTCAAGCTGCAACCGCTACCGTCGGCCCAGGGCGACGCGGCCATGCTTTCCCACGTGTGGGTCAATCTCATTTCCAACGCCATCAAATACACTCGCCCCAAACCGGTGGCTAAAATCGAGATCACCGGCCGCGCCGATGGCAACGAGATCGTTTACTGCGTGAAAGACAACGGCGCAGGTTTCGACATGAATTATGTACAGAAGCTCTTCGACGTGTTTCAGCGGTTGCATACCGAGGCGGAGTTTGAGGGCACAGGTGTGGGGCTGACCATCGTCCAACGTATCATCAAGCGCCACGGCGGACGCGTTTGGGCCGAAGGAAAGGTCAACGAGGGAGCTGCGTTCTATTTCACACTGCCCAGACCTGTCGAATCAGGTCCTGTTCGTGACTAATTCATTGCCGGCCATGGAGATTGTGCTGCGCGCGGGGAATTAAACATAGGCGCAGTGCGGGCTGGCAAATCGCGTCCCCTGACAGATTACCACAGCTTCTCAACTCCGAGGCGGGACGTTGCCATTGGATCGCGCCAACGCCGACTGATGCTGGCGGCGCAGCCAGATCAGGGCCGTCAACCCGACCAACAGGACACCCCCCACCGCCCATGTACTGGCGTTTGGATTTGCCGGCGCGAAATGGAGCGCAGCCGCGCCGATGGCGGGGCCGAAGAAGTTGCCGGCGCCGATGGCCGCTTCGTGCAGACCACCGTGTTCGCCTTTCGTATCACCGACGTCCATCGAGTAGAAGAGTGACGAATAGTAGATCAGGCCGACGGCGAGGCCGAACACGATCTGGCCCAGCGCCACGAGCCAGAGACCTGACGCCAGCAGGACCATCAGGAATCCCGCAATCAACGCGAGGAACGCCATCAGCAACCAGCGAAACCGGTAATGCCAGCCGGTCCATCGCCACAGCAGCACGAACGCGCTGAAGCGGGCAAAAAACCAGATGGAACAAAACAATCCGCTCTGCGCAACCGTGAGTTCAAACTTGTGCGCGAGGCCGGGGATCACCGACAGCAGGGTGTTCATCGCCACATAGGCAAAGGGATTCGCCAGCCAGGCCATTTTCAGGAACGTAGCCGGGCTGACAGGCTGCTTGAATGCGACGGCCTCCGGCGTGTGTGTAGCGGGCACAGGCGGAATGGGCGGCGCAACCACAACGGGCTGGCGGTCGAGCCAGATCAACGTCAGCAGTTGGCTCAGATGGATGATGATGGGAAGCCAGAAAAGGCTCGCCTTGCCGAGATGATCGAAGAACGCGCCACCGACGAGATAGGCCACCGCCGCGCTGGAAGCCCACGTGATGTTGTAGATGCCCACCAGCCTGGGAATTTGACTCGCCGGCTCTCCTTCCGTGATGAGTGCTTCGAGGGCCGGCCACGTAAAGCACATGCCGAGCATCCAGCCGGCGAACGTCGCAATCTTGGCCCATACCGGTGGCAAGACCATGCCGGCAAACAAACAGACGCACACTCCGATAAAACTCACACGCAACGCCGTGTGATAGCCAAACCGCTGGGCAAATTTTCCCGCCTGCCACGAGCCAACGCAGTAGACCACGCCGTTGAGCGCGCTGACGGCGAGATTGTCGCGGTTGCCGAAACCAAAATCGTCACGCAACAGAAAGAGCAGATAGTTGGAGTAGAACGACGCCGCAAAGGAGCTGGCGCCTCCAAAGAGGAAATAAAGTGTTTTTCGCTGATGCCGGGTCATGGGTGGAAACAAGGGACGGGGTTGAAAGCGCCGCTCAACCATCAATCTCCTCGATCGCCTTGCGGCAATACCACTTCACAGCCCCGGACATGGGCGGCTGGAGTGTGTCGAGATCGGTGGTCGAACACCAGCGGATGTCGTGGTGCTCGGCGGCAGCAAGCTTGAGCTGGCCATTGAGGGGCCGCGCCCAGTAAAGCATGCCAACGTGCTCATGAGTGTCGTTGATGCGGTGAATGTCGAGGAAGCGCGGGGCGATCAGCGCGCGGCTGCCCTGCTCGGTCGTCGGTGGCCGGTTGCCGAGCAGTTCCACGTCCAGGCCACTTTCTTCCTTTGCCTCGCGCAGCGCGGCCGCTTCAGGATCTTCATCCAATTCGATGTGCCCGCCGAGCGGCAACCACCGATCAAGGTTGCGGTGATGAACGAGCAACAGCTTGCGCCCGTGGACGACAAAAATCGCCACGGTGAAATCTATCTTTTCGTGTATGTGCGCCATACGAGACGAGTGTGGAGGGTAAAAGCCGAATAGTGAACTGCAAAAGCGCACCCACAAACTCACATACGGGGCGGCATCAGAGGCGTTCGCCACGACCTCAGACGGAAGAGTCTGGACTTTGCTGCCGCCTTTTGTCCGAAGATTGCATTGGGGTATTTCTTTGCGCACGACTCATAGCGTTTCGCGAGAGTCTTGAGGTCGCTTGAGCCGCCTCCGATCGCTGCTTGCGCCAGCGCCAGGGACTCGTCGGCTTCGATGGACTCGTATTCCGTCCGGGCATCACTCTCCCCGCGGACGTCCGTCGCCGCTGACAATGCCCTCAGCATCGCCTCGATCCTGGCCGGGCGATCCTTGAAGACAGATACGCCCCCGCCGGCTGGCTCCCCGATCACGGATTGCAGGCGCTTCAGTTCGACATAACGCTCAAACCTGCCTGCAAACTTCGCGTTGCGAGCATCGAGAGCCTCGTCCATGCGGGCGTTCAGGAATGCCGCGCCGTCGCCGGAGACACTGAGTTTCCTCAATCCATTCAGTTCGCAAAAGTCGAGGGCGTCCTCCATCCGGTCAGCCGGCGCCCATTCGTGGCCTCCGTTGAAGGTGGCAAATCGGTGAAGCGTGTGACGTGGCAGTTCCCGTTCGAGCATCCCCATCTCGAGGCGGTTTGGATCTCCGACGCCAAAGATTCCATAGACGCAGATGTCCTTCTGCTCCATCGCGGCCATGTGGTAGCGGCCCGTCGCGGGGTTTTGAATGAAGCCCGCGCCTTGGAGGATAAGGCCGGCAAAACCGGGGCGGAGACCGACGTTCAGGCTCTGGACTCTGGCACCGCCGGAAAGCCCGGTGGCGAACTTCATGCCTTCCTGAATCCTGAAGCGTTTCGTAGCGTCGTCGTGCGCCGCGACGAAGTTGCCGGACGGGACGCCATCCTCGGCGTCGTTGCGCGACTCAACGAGCATGATGACGATCCAGCGCCGCTTGTCCATGGCACCGGCGATGTTCTTCATTCCTGCGTTACCGCCTGGAGCCGCCACGAACATCGCGGGAAACCGCCTCTGCGCACTCGCATAGTAACCTTTCGGCAACAGAACGTGGTAGTGGTAGGAACCCGGCTTGATGCGGGTCTTCAAGCCGCCATCGCCCACGGGAAGCTCCCGAATATTGATTGAACACCGGATCTTGCAGACAATTCCTTCGGGAATGGTGGAGTTGAGAGGCGTGTCAGCCGCGTCTGCGCCGCCATGGAGTTGCAAAGCCAATATCAATGCGCAGGCGCAGCGGATTTTCATCGGAGCAGCAGTGTACCCGCCACCGCCGGCGCCACAAACAGAAAATCCCGGCGCACCTTCCCTCCAAAAACACTGCCAGACACGCAAGAACCGATGAGGGTCTTATGTGGGAGAGGATTGATGGCGCGCCAGACGATTGCTGACCAGCCATAATGGCAATCCCAGTGCCAGCAAGCCGCACGAGACGAGCGCGATCCACGGTTTATAAACGACGGCACTGTAGATCAGAAACGCGCACACGCTGGCAAACACCAGTGGCGTCAGCGGGTAACCAAGCATTCGATAGGGACGTTCCACATGTGGCTCTTTGAAACGCAGCACGATCACCGCCAGCGTTGAGCCGAGGTAGAACGAATACACCGTCGCCGCCGTGTAAAGGACCGCGTCCACAAACGAACCGAGCACGATGATGAGCGTCACGGTGATCGCGCCTTGCAGCAGCAGCGCCGCTGCCGGCGTGCCAAAACGCGCATGCCATCGCCCCACAAACCGGAACAGCGGATGATCCGCGCCGACGGCATAGGAAATCCGCGCGCCGGTAAAGATGAGGCCGTTGACCGCGCCGAGCGCCGACACACAGATCAACGCACTGACCAACCCACCTGCCACCCGCGGCAGCGCTACGCTCACTGCGTCGGCAGCCACTGCTTTCGAACCGGTCAATCCCTCGTAGCCCAACGCGTAAAGGAATGCGCCGTTAACGGCCAAATAGAGACCTATCACCGCACCCATGCCCAGCACCAAAGCGCGCACGATGTTACGGCGCGGGTTGCGCACCTCGGCCGCGACGTAGGCCATTTCGTTCCAGCCGCCGTAGGTGAACAACACGAAGATCAGTGCCAGACTGTAGGGCAAATGCCCCGTCGTCTCCGCGCGCGGCGGCTGCGGCGGCGCAAGGAAAGCCGCGCCCACGATTGCCAGCAAACCGATGGCTTTGGCGGTAGTCAACAGGTTCTGCGTCCACTTGCCTTCGCGGACACCCACCACGTTGATGAAGGTAAAGACCACCGTTGCCAGAACGGCATAGCATTGCTGCCCGTAAGGGAACGCGCTGCCCGCCAGCGGATCCCATACCGCGCAGGCGTAGGTCGCAAAGGCAAACGCCATCACCGCGATGTCGCCCGGCCGCACGATGGCCATCTGCGCCCAACCAAACAAGAAGCCCGCCCATTTTCCATACGCGCGCCCGAGGTAAACATAATCGCCGCCCTCGTGCGGGTAAGCCGTCGCCAGTTCGGCGTAGCCGAGCGCGCCACAGAGCGAAAGCAAACCGCCCAGCACCCAAATGCCAAGCACGCCCCACGCGCTGCCCGCGCCCCTGGCAATGTCGGGCGCCATCTGGTAGATGCCCGCGCCAATGATGATGCCAACGATCAGGCAGGTGGAGTCGAACAACGACAGTTGCGGCGTTGGCTTCTGCGTCATGCCGCAGCCTACCGTTTCTTCAACGTCACGCCAATGCCGGAAGTCTCCATATCCAGAAACAGCGTTTCCAGTTCCGGGCTGCTGGTGATGGCCTTGACGAAACGAGAATCCGCCTGTCGCTGGTTCATGTTGTGAGCCACAATCAAACCGCCCGGTCGGACCAACGGCAGCAGCTTGTTCAGATAATCGAGGTAACCTTCCTTGTCGGCGTCGAGGAACAGCAGATCAATCGGCCCCTTGAGCTTCTTGACCTCCTCGTGCGCGTCGCCTTCGACGAGCGTGACAATGCCCTCGACACCCGCGCGTTTGAAATTCTCGCGGGCCTTCGCCGCGCGACCGGCGTCAATTTCGTAAGTCGTCAGCTTGCCGCCGGTTTGCTCCAGTGCCATCGCGAACCAAACCGCCGAGTAACCAATCGAGGTGCCGATCTCAACAACGTGCTTGGCGCCAATCGATTCAGCCAGCACTCGCAGGATGCGGCCATCGTCGTCAGGCACGCTCATGCTGCCGCGGCGCTGGTTCTGGCTCATGTCGGCCAGCACGGCGAGGATTTTCTTTTCCGTGTCGGATTTCGGCTGGACCTTGCTGGTAAACGAAGTGCTGCCGTCGCGGCCGGATCGTCCTTGGGGTCCGCCAAAGCCACCTCCCTGCGGCGGCATGCCCGGTCCGCCACCCGGCCTTCCGCCCGGACGCAGTTCGTCAGCAGTCAGCTTTCCGTCCTTGTTCGCGTCGAGCGATTTCAGAGTCTCGGCAGCCTTGGCCATTTCCGCGGCATCAATCGTGCCATCGCCGTTGAGGTCAAACGTACGCAGCAGTGGCGACATAAACTGAGGCGGCCCACCACGCCCGGGACCGGTACGTTCGCCACGCGGCGCATCCGAGGGCCCCTGCGCACACGTGACAACGCCCAGTGCTGCTACTGTGAACGTTATGATGGCTTTGTTCGCAATCTGCATTCTCATTTCACACTCCAATTCAAAGGTTACAGAACTCGATCATGTTGTAGAACGACAGGGACGTTCGTTTATTGGCGTTCGGGCATGAGAAAGACATGTGAGGACTCCCTTTCGGGGTTTGGACAAGCATCACGGGTCCGTTTCATGAACCTGACAATCCTCGCTGTTTCAGAAGCAACTGACAAACGTCTGCCAACGAACTGATCCGCAATACAGGTGTGGAACACTCCTCTTCAGCAACATCATCAGTCCAAGAAGCTCGACGCGGAAGACGTGAACAGGCCGATTACTGCCTGAACCACTCGACGGTACGACGGAGGCCCTCGGTCAGCTCGACGCGCGGAGTGCCGTCGAGAAGGCGGTGGGCTTTGGTGATGTCGGCCAGAGAATGCAGCACGTCGCCCGGCCGTGGTGGCGCGTAGGCGGGAGTGATGGCGGTGCCGAGAATGCTATTGATGGTAGTGATGAGTTCGTTGACGCTGATGCGCCGTCCGCCGGCAATATTGAAGGTCTGGCCGACGGCTTCAGGGGCGGCACTCGCGGCGGCGAGGTTGGCGTCCACGATGTTGGCGACATAGGTGAAGTCGCGCGTCTGCAAACCGTCACCAAAGACGGTGGGTGCCCGCCCGGCAAGCAGGCTGGTGATGAACTTGGGGATGGCGGCGGCGTATTCAGACTGCGGATCCTGGCGCGGGCCATAGACGTTGAAGTAGCGGAGGCAGAGGGTCTGGAGGCCGTACGTGCGGGTGAACAACGCGCAGTATTGCTCGCCAATGAGTTTGTGCAGGCCGTAGGGAGAGATGGGCGTCGGGGTCATGTCCTCGCGTTTCGGCAGGGTCGGCGAGTCGCCATAGACGGCGGAGGAGCTGGTGAAGACAAGGCGCTGGACATGAGCGTCTCGCGCCGCGAGAAGAACATTGAGAGTGCCGTTGACGTTGACGTCGTGAGACGTCAGCGGATCAGCGACCGACTTGGGCACGCTCGGCATCGCGGCAAGGTGGAAAACAACGCGGACGCCGGCCATGGCGCGGGCAACAGCGGCGCGGTCGCGGATGTCGTCGCGGATGATCTCGGCGCGGTCACCCCAGGAGCGGAGGTTGGCCTCACGGCCGCTGGAGAAATTGTCGAGGATGCGGACGGACTTGCCGTCGCGCACGAGGCGCTCGGCGAGGTGTCCGCCAATGAAGCCGGCGCCGCCGGTAACGAGATATTCAGGCATGAGAAATAAGAAGCGTCAACGGCCGACGCTGAGGTAGGTGAAGCCGAGATTTTTCATCGTCATCGGGTCGAGGAGATTGCGACCGTCAAACAAGGTCGGATGCGCCATCAACGGCTTGATCCTGCCGAAGTCGAGCTGCTTGAACTCGTCCCATTCGGTGGCAATGATCATGGCGTCGGCGCCGCGCACGGTTTCGTAGGGATCGGCGCAGAGCGTGACGTTGGGCAGCAGAGGCCGCGCCTTCTCCATCGCCTGCGGATCGTATGCGCGGATATGAGCGCCTTCCTTTTGGAGCGCGAGAACGAGGTCCACTGCCGGAGAACACCGCGCGTCGTCAGTGTTCGCTTTGAAGGCAAGGCCGAGGACGGCAACGACCTTGTCTTGCAGCACCCAGAGCGTATCCTGAATGCGCTTGACGAAACGCTGAAGCTGGCTGGCGTTGATGTTTTGGACTTCCTTCAGGAGGCGAAAATCGCAGCCCAGCTCCTGGGCAATGGCGATGAAGGCCGAGATGTCCTTTGGGAAGCAGGAACCGCCGTAGCCGAGGCCCGCATTGAGGAAGGCCCGGCCGATGCGCTTGTCCATTCCGATGCCGTCCACGACCTGCTGGATGTTGGCATGGCTGGCCTCGCAGAGCGCGGAGAGAGCGTTGGCGTAGGAAATCTTGAGGGCAAGGAAGGAGTTGGAGGCGTGCTTGATGAGTTCGGCGGAATTGATGTCGGTCACGATGATGGGCGCGTTGAACGGGGCGTACACCTCCTGCATGGTGGCCACGGGACGCTGGCTGGCAACGCCGATAACGATGCGCTCCGGCTTCATCTGATCCTCGACGGCACAGCCTTCGCGCATGAATTCCGGGTTGCTGATCACGTCGAAATCCACGCCCGCCTTGTTGTAACGTTTGATGCTCTCGGCAACCTTGAAGCCGGTTTTGACCGGAACAGTGCTTTTATCCACGATGATCCGATATTCGGTCATCGCGCTGGCCACGTCGCGCGCCACGCGCTCGACGAAGCGCATGTCCACCGAGCCGTCGGCACGCGGCGGCGTGGGCACGCCAATAAAAACGACATGGCCATGGCGCACACCTTCAGCCGTGTCGGTGGTGAAACGAAGGCGGCCTGCGGCGACGTTGCTGCGGATGAGCGGTTCCAAGCCGGGTTCGTAGATGGGAATCTGGCCCGCTTGCAGCATGGCGATCTTGGCGGGATCGTTGTCCACACAAAGAACGTCGTGCCCTTTTTCGGCAAGACAGGTGCCGGTAACGAGTCCGACATAACCAGTGCCAATGATGGTGAGTTTCATACGTCGAGTCGCGTTGAGGGTTTGGATTTTAAAAAAAACGGGTTACTGGCCGGCGTGGAGTCGCAGTGCCGGCAATGCCTTCAAGGCACAGGCGAGGTAGACGTTATACTCGGTGGCGCCGTTGCCGAATTCCTGGTTGCTAAGGTTCAGCGACACCTCCCAGTCATGGAAGTCGCGGATGATGGAATACTCCTGCATATAGGCGCGGTCGTTGGCCGTGTCGATGGCATACAGGGCTCGGATGGCCCAGTTCTCGGTAATCGCCACGTGGGCGATCATACTGTAGAAATCGCTGTTACCCCCAAAAATGCCGTCCACGTCGTCAATATACCGCCGGGAGAAGGCGATCTCCCACTTGCGCTCCTTGATGAACCGGATGGTGGCATTGGCTTCCAGCAGGTCACCCTTGTCAGAAGTGCGACTGTCGAAATCAAGGACGAGCCATCTGAACGGGCGCGCTTCCATCTCGCTATAGATATCACTGATGCTGCTCTGGTTCTTGTACGTCCCTGACGACGTCAAATATGGGTAGCTCGTGCCGCGCCATTCACCGTAAACGTTTACGTTGAGGAAATCCTCGCTTTGGCCATCGCGTTTGGTCTGCAACTTGTTACGAACGCCTGCGCGGACGGTTTGCATTCGATCAATCGCGTCGATCTGGTCGTTGGCCGGGAAATCGTTGGGCAGCAGGCGTGTGGTGGCGAGGTTGCGGTCGAAACGGCCGTTGCTGTCAAACTGGTAGAAGTTGACCGGCCGCGTGTCCGGCGTCGGGATATACGCCCCGTCCACAACAGGCTGGATGATATGCCGCAAGCCATGCACATCCCAGAAGGTGTCGTTCACATCATAGACGCGCGACATCTTGAACGAGCTTTCGAGACCCAGAGGGAACACCACGCGGCCGTCCTGCGGGCCGCCATCGGTGAATCCCGGCGCAGGACTGCCAGCGATCGTCCGGCTATACCACGTCTGGCGCACGCCCGCGCGCGGCGTCACTGACAGCCATCCGAAATACATCTGCGGATAGCTGAGCTGATGCAGCCAGTCGAATCGCGTGACGTTGTAGTCGTCCCGCGTCGGTGAGTATGGAATCAGTGGATTGATGAAGCTGTTGGAATCAATGCTCGAGAAGTGCTTCTGGAGATGCGCAATGGTGAGCGAGCCGTCGTAGTAGATCGGCGAGCCGAAGAGCTGCTGGCGCTTCACGTCAATGGCCACTTCCGGAAGCTGCTCGGTGGTGGTATAGACCCCGCTCACCGGCGGACGCACCCAGGCGGATATCATGTAACCGGGATCGTATTTCTCAATCTCAAGCGTGCTTTGCGGTTGCGCCTCGTTCCGGAACTCGTCGCGGAAGAAGTCCTCAATCACCCGCGAGTCGCTCTGCCTCTTGACGTTCGCCTTGAACGTGATGTCCTCACGCAACTTCGTCTGGTTTTGCCACGCCACGCGGTAACGATCCTTCGGAACCGTCTCGTATGGATTCGTCCAGGACTGGCTGTTGGGCCGGGTGTCGTGGGCGTAGTAAGTGATCAACTTGCCGGTGCCAAGAACCTTGTAGCGGTAATCCACATCCACGCCGCCCGCAAAGCCGCGCTTCACGCGATAGTCAGCGTGATAGGCGCCGGAAAGATTCTCGTCAAGATACCAGTTGTAGGAGGTCAGCAAGTAGAAACCAAAACGGCTGTTCGAGCCAGGCTCAAATTCAAAGGTCTGACGGTTGTTCTTCAGCGAACGGCTGATGTGAGGCAGGTAGAAGAGCGGCACGTCGTCTACCCGCAGCGTCACGCCGCGTGCCACGACCTTGTCGCCCGGGTAGAAATCCATGCTGCGCGCGCGCAACCCCCAGTGCGGCTGCGGATCGTCGCACGTCGTGACGAGACCGTTCTTGACGACGTACTTCTCCCCCACCTTCTCGATTTTCTCGCCATGAATAAAAAACGGGTAATTAAACGCGCGGCTCTTATCCAAAATCGTCTGGCCGGTGTCGAAATTGTAATAGAGGTGCTCGCAAATCCACTGCATCAAGCCCTGATAGAGATGCACGTTGCCTTCCGCCCACATGTCGTGCGTGACGCTGTTGTAGCGGACATGGTCGGCGGTCAACCGCAACGAGCCACGAGTCAGCACCACGTCTTTCTCTGCGTAGGCGATGTTTGTGGTCTGATCGAAGCGCAACGTCCCGTCATCCGCGACCTCGATTTTGACCTCGGCTTTCAGGTCCGGTTTCGCGAACGGCGGCGTCTTCTCCGACGGCGACGCGGCAAAGCCGTGCGCCGCCAGCAACAATGCGGCGAAACACCAACCTCGAACGCTCCCTGTCAGAGGTGAAGCAAACACAGTGATGTTACCTAGCAGAAGCCTTTTGCTGCTGGCAATAGAAAACCATCCGCGTCGTCGCAAACATCCGGCACCCGTGCCATGCATCATTGCAGTCCTCATGGCTCATCGTCCGGCGCCGTCCGAAAGATGGCGGTGCCAATGCGCACCATCGTCGTGCCTTCCTCGATGGCAACCTCAAAATCGTTCGTCATGCCCATCGAAAGCGTCGGCAGCGGGATGCCATGCCGGGCCTGAAGCCGGTCGCGCAGTTCACGTAACGCGCGGAATGTCGGCCTCGCCTCCTGCGGATCCTCAAAAAACGGCGCCATCGTCATCAACCCCTGGATATCCAGACGAGGCAACCTGTTCAACTCGGCCAGCGCCTCCATCACCTCATCAGGTTTGAAGCCAAATTTCGTCGCTTCGCCGGACACGTTGCACTCCAATAGCACCGCCAACCTGCGGCTGGCATGCCCGGCGAACTTGTCCAGTTCGCGCGCCAGCCGGACGCTGTCCACCGACTGGATGGTGTGGAACAATTCAACGGCCTCACGCGCCTTGTTCGTCTGCAGGTGACCGATGAAGTGCCACTGTAGCTTGCCCGGCAACTCGGAAATCTTCGCCTTCGCCTCCTGAATGCGGCTTTCGCCCAATACGGTCACGCCTTCGGCAATGGCCTCGCGCACAATCTCCGGCGGATGCGTCTTGCTCACGGCTACGAGTTGAACATCGGCGGCGCTCCGCCCCGCACGCGACGCGGCAGCCTGTATGCGGGCGCGGACGGCAGCGAGGTTTTCAGCAATCGTTGGCATTGAGACAATTAATCGATGTGTTTAACGGCGCGGACAACCTGTTTTGTGAAACGAACGGCGCCGATCACTTTCCGAAGAACTCCATCACCGCATCGTCCATCTGCAGATTGAATACGCGCCACTTGTCTGCCGGACGGTAGAACACGATCCGCCATCGCACCGGCGCAACGTCCGAGCGTGTGAGGTAGGTCAGCCGGCAGAGATTTCTGCCGACAAATTCGACGTTCGCCACATCATAACCGCGCATGCTCCCGTAACTCTGGAGCATCTCCCGCGTGCGTTCCTCCAGCTTCGCCACGTCCTCCAGCTTGGCAGCAATCCGGCTGCCGTGCAGCAACACCGTGTAAGCCTCCGACACCTTGCCCTCGCGAAGCTGGCCAAAAAACGTCGAGCATATCTGTGTCAGCTCCGGCGGTGCTTCCTCCGCGCCCGCGACCGCGGCGCACAACAAACAGACGATAACAAAAGACAGCGTGCGTTTCATTCGGATTCCGCAGTTCTGAACTTTCGGCTTCCGTTCCCCTCCAGCAACGCCGCCAGGCACTTCTTGGCATCGCGCACGATCGGCTGGCCATGCGCAAAAGTCATCATCTCGAAATCCAGCTTCAACAGCTTCCCCAGCGATTCACGCGATTGCTTCGGATCCTTCGAGTATTTGTCTGGCAGAAACTCCATCCCCTTTTCCGGATCAAGGTTTACCAACGCATCGCCGATGAACACGATGCCGCCGTTTTTCGGCGTGAAATACGCAGTCTCACTCGGACTGCTGCCGGGTATATGAATCGCCTTCAATCCCGCCGGCAGTTTGTCGCCCTCCTTGAAACACTCGTTGACATCCATCTCCAGATCCGGCTTGGCCGACTCGTGCGCCCAAACGGGAATACGCATGTTCTCGCGCAACGAAAGCGAGGCCCGCTCATGGTTCGCATTGGTCAACAAGATGAACGCCCGGCTCGCATGACCCACCAATCTGTTCATGGCGGCCATCGCCAGGGGTAGCGGATCAAAAAGCACAACTTCCGGATCCGCTCGAAAAGCCGCTGACGAGAGCGTCGTCTTCAACTCGTCGGAGAACTGCTCCCAGTAGAATGTCTCTGGAGCGAATCGTTGAACTTCCGTCACAAACCGTTTCATGGTCCCACCCTATGCTCTTTTTCGTGGTTATCGTTTTGTTTGGTTTACCGGAGGCCGGAGACCACCGATTTCACTGTCTCTGCTCAACAAACCCGCACCGGCATACAGAACATCCTGGCATCGCACAACTGTTCGCGCAGGCTCATCGAAGCCGCGCTCCACTCTTGAAACGGAAAGACCATTGCGCAAGGTGACAGCAAAGGCAAACGAAAAAGCGGCGCAACACCACAGCAGTGTTTCACTCTTCACTCCACCGCATACCGTTTCTCGGTGTCGTATTTCTGCTGAAGACCAATGATGCGGTTGAACTCGTCGAACGTCAGCACGAGGTCGAGGTCCTTCCGGGTCGTCTCCTTGGTCTTCAGAATGCGGAAAATCTCCATCACGGCCTTTGCGGCAGCGCAAAGCCCGGCCAACGGGCAGACAATCATCTGGAAACCAAGTGCCTGGAGCTGCTTGCGGGTCAGTTGTGGAGTCACCCCGCGCTCGATCATGTTCGCCACCAGCGGCCGTGGCAGCTCCCGACCGATTCTGCGCAACTCAGCCAGCGACAGCGGCGCTTCAACGAAGAGCGCGTCAGCGCCGGCTTTCTTGTAGAGCTTGCAGCGCTCGATGGCCGCGTCGAGTCCGAGCGGCTGCCGGGCGTCGGTGCGCGCCACGATGAACAAGTCCCGCCCACTCTCTCTGGCAGCATCGCGCGCGGCGCGGATTTTGTGCGCGTGCTCTTCAGCGGTAATCACCTTCTTGCCTCGCATGTGGCCACAACGTTTCGGCCAGACCTGGTCTTCCAGGAATACGCCCGCGGCGCCGGCGTCGAGCAGCTCGCATACGGTGCGCCGGACGTTGAGCGCGTTGCCGTAGCCGGTATCGGCGTCCACGATCACCGGCGCTTTCGAGTTCTTGCAGACACGCCGCGTGGCCTCGGTGATGTCTCCGAGTGACAACAGGCCAAAGTCCGGCTCGCCCAGCGCCGTGGCACTGACGGAGTAACCGCTGATGAAAATGATCTTGAACCCGGTCTGGTTGGCAATGCGCGCGCTCAGCGCATCATAGACACCCGGCATGAGAACGGTATCGCGCTTGAGCGCCCGGCGAATGGTTTCAGCTTGAGTCATTCTTCGATTATCCCCAAGGCCCGGAGATTTCACAGATATTTTTCATGTTTTAGATTTGCCTCCACAGTTTCTGCCGTTACCATTTTCCAACGATGCGCCTGCTTCTGACAATTGCGTTTCTGCTCGCAGCAGAGCTGACTTGCGCCGCCCAGATGGCCAGCCCACGCCCGGCGACGGTGATGTTCTCAAACTCAGGCTCGTTCGTCGTCAAAGTCAACCGCGAGCCCTGGCTCCGCGGCCAGGCTGGCGCGGCGACACCCGGCTGGAAGCAGTCGTTCGTCCAAGCCGATTCAGACACAAACGTCGTCACGAAATGCGCCGACGACCGTTGGAGCTTTGCTGGCACGCTCGGCCCCAAGGAACCGCCCGATGCAGCATGGTTTTCCTACAACCAAAACCTGTTGGCCATCGGCGACCTGCTCCAGATGTCCTGGAAGTTCCGCACAGCCCGCGCAATGGAACTCGAGCTGCTCCACGTATCGCTCGCGTTGCCAGCCAGACGGTTCGCCGGCAAAACCATCCGTTTCGACAGCGTCAACCTGGTGCTGCCCGAGCAACCCGCTCCGGCCACCCAGCGCCCCATCACCGGCCGGCCGCAACGCATAATCATTGACAGCGGCTCACTCGGCTCGATTGCGATCCGATTCGACAGACCGCAGGTGGTCTGGATCGAAGACCGCCGCCAGGTCGGCGGCGATGATTTCGAGTTGCGCGTGCTGCTCGCCACCGGCGAACTGAAAGCCCGCAGCGAATACGACCTCGCGCTACAGATCGAACTCACCGAGCGACCCGAGCTGCTCGTCGGCGGCAACGGGCGTGAATTCGTGAACGACACCCGGAAATGGACGCGGTTTGATTTGCAGGACGCCGCCAAGCCTCCACCCCCGGTCGAACCGGAGAAGCGGGTACCCACCGACGCCTCCGGCCTGCTGCAAGCGCCGGCGGGGAAATTCGGCACTCTTCAAACCAAGGGCGGACACTTCGTCTGGTCCAACGGCGCGCGCCAGAGGTTTTGGGGCGTCCACCTCTCAACCGCATCTGCGCCGGCGCAGGAAGATGCGGAAGTCGTGGCCGCGCGCATCGCCCAGTTTGGCATCAATCTCATCCGCTGGACCGTCAGTAGTTACAAGCCTGACGCCGGGGAAGCTGACCGGTTTGATCGCTTCGTTGCCGAGTTGGCGCGCCGCGGCATCTACTCACACCTCACCCTGCCCACACCCCGCCCCAGCAATCCCGCCGTCGTGGCGCCGCTGGCCGGATTTGTGGAGCGTTCCGCAGACAACTGGCTGCTCCACAAGAACCGGCATACCGGCAAGCGTTGGGTGGATGATCCCTCACTGGCCTTGGTCCAGATCTCCAGCAACAGCCCGATGCTCGATCAGCCGCAGCCGGCCACAACAGCCACTCATAATCCCTCGGTTGAGCTTTACAGCCGCACCTACAAATACCTCCGCATGATCGGCGTGAAGTGCCCCATCATTACGGACGACTCCCCGCCGGCAACCACCGACCTGAACACGCTCATCAGCGCGGGCGACGCCGTCGGCATCGGCGGCGCGTGGGATCCGTTGCGACCAGATGGATTCATTGCAAACAAGGCGCTGGTATCGAGCGACGGCGGTTACCTCCGCCAGTTTGCCAGCGCGTCTGTCGCCCACAAGCCGCTGCTCATCACCCATGTCTCGCACCCGCAATCCAACGAATATCGTGCCGAAGCTCCGCTGCTTCTGGCTGCCCACGCCGCACTCCAGGACTGGGACGGCATCATCTGGGACAACTACACAAATGATCCCGCCGTTATCGGCCAATTCCCGGTGGCCGCGCGCATCTTTCTCGGCGAGCTTGCGTCACCGTCACGGCTGAGCACATGCGTGTTGCGAAACGATGCCGCCAGCATGCGATTGCCGGCGTGGCTCACTTTCACCAGCCGCTGGCGCAACGCGCTGCCCAACGTCACCGCGCCGACACCGGACATTGTCATTGCCGCCGATGGCAAAGAGACGCCGAAGGACGCGCCCGTCAAGAAGCCCATCCGCCTCGTGCAGAAAGCTGGCGACGACCCCTTCGCGCTCCAGCGCCACTGGGTGGGCGCCGCCCGCAAACTCCGCGTGCCACTTGGCTGGGAGGAAGGCCCCCAACGCGAGTTCGCCAGCGACAACGGCCAACTCGCGTGGGACCAGGACCACGGACAGTTCACCCTGCTCGCGCCTGCCTGCCGTGCAGCCGTCGGCTTCATCGGAGGCAAGACTGTGAACCTCGCAGACGTGACCTTCGACCTCAGCACACCGGGTTTTGCTGCCGTCTCCCTGACCGCACTCGACAGCAGCCAGATCAATGAATCACGCCAGCTTCTATTGACAACGGTCGCGCGATGCGAAAACACGGAGCAGCGGTGGTTTGAAAATCTGGCCGGTCACTTGAAAATGCTCAGTGCGAAACCCGGTGCGCAGCTCGAACCGGTCCGCGCCACGATCACCTTGCACCGATCCCGGGCGTTCAAGGTGTTCCCGCTCAACCCCGCCGGCCAACGCGGCCCGGAGATGCCAGCCAGTCGCATCCCCGATGGCTTCACGTTTATCGTCAACGGCGAGAGCATGTTCTATGAACTGGTGTCAGAAGGCGGCCTGCGCCTCTGGCCGTTTAAGAAGTGACGCCGGGGCCTCGCCAGCCCGATTTATGGCTTTGGGGGCCGTGTTTGTTGGTTTTCGCGTTGACCTCGGCCCAACACTGAATATAGTCAGCCGCAGTTTTACGGGTTCCGGAGTAGCTCAGCGGTAGAGCGACCGGCTGTTAACCGGTTGGTCGTAGGTTCGATCCCTACCTCCGGAGCCATCTTTTTCCACAGAAATCCACACGTTTGGTTTTTACGTGATAGTCTCACGACTGACCTGCTTCGTTCCAGCCCCTGCCCCACCCTTGTTACTGACCTCGTTAAAAAAAGGTTACCGCCATCGAAGCGCCATCAGCAGATTCGAGAAATCGTCTGTCCAGAGAATGCCGCTCGCTGCCGGCAACGGTTGCCATTGTGGATATCGTTGGAATTGCCGCCTCAAATCAGAACGTCGCGAGAGCACGATCCATTCGCTGACTTCCTTGCCGTCCCGCCGGTCCTCGTCGCTGATCGCAAAGTCCTGCCAGTCGTAACCCGTCAATCCGGCATCGACCGCCAGCGTTGCCACAATCGGTTTCAAATCCAGACGCCGGTTTGAGACGTGAAACGCAAGAATGCCGTCGTCGGCCAGCTTCGAGCAATACAGCCGCAACGCTTCCCGCGTCAGCAAGTGAACCGGAATCGAGTCCGAGCTGAACGCATCCAGCACAAACATCCCGTAATGCTTGTCCGGCGCGCTTTGCAGCTTCAACCGGGCGTCGCCCAAAACCACGCGCAGTTGCGACGCGGGACACTTGCTCATGAATGTGAAGAAGCGCGGGTCGCGCGCGATCCGTTCCACGGCGGGATCGATCTCGTAGAAGTCCCACGACTGTCCTGGTTGCGCGTAGGCTGCCAGCGCGCCCGCTCCCAATCCGATCACGCCCACGCGCGGCGGGAGCGAGTGCGCCACCGAATTGAAAAGAGCGAATGCTTGTCCAGCCGGACCATGTCGGTGGTAATACAACAGCGGCTCGCCTGCGTGCGCGGGATCAAGATGCTGCCGGCCGTGCAACGTATTGCCATGAACAAGCTGGCGAAAACGTCCAGTGCCATCCTCCGTCACTCGCAGCACGCCGAAGAAATTCCGTCCGGCTGACAGCACCCGGCTATATGTGCCAGCGTAGCCAACACTGGCCATCAACACTGCCGCCAGGCACAAGCTGAAGCGGATCGGCCGCAAAACGAACCGATACGTCACCAGCGCCGGCACAGCGAAGATTGCCAGCGTGCTCAACCGCCCCGGCTCCGCGCTCATGGTCTGCACAGCCAGAATCAATGCCAGCGTCACCAGTCCCAGCCCCGCGGGCCAGATCAAATCCCAACGATTGAAACCGCGCTGCTCGCCCACTCGCGGCGCCACTGCGCATGCCAGCAACATCACCAGGGGATATTCCAGCACCGAGTTGAAGATCATCGGCGCCAGCAGCGCGTTGAACATGCCACCCAGCACACCGCCCACCGACATCCAGAGGTAGAACTCCGTCAAATGCCGGCTGGCGGGGCGGTCCTTGGCCAGTTCGCTGTGACAGATGAACGCCGCAGCCACAAACATCAGCAAGTGCAGCACAACGAACACCACCGGCGGATGTGTGGCTTCGATGATGAATGACACCGTCAGCACCAGCGCCGGCAGGCACAACACACGGCCCATCCACGGCGATGCATACACAGGCCGGGGAGCAAACACCAAAATGAACGTAGCCAGATACAGCGCCAGTGGCACCACCCAGAACAACGGAAACGGCGCGACATCTGTTGTCAGGTAGGTCGTCACGCCCACCATCAAGCTCGACGGCACAAACGCAAGCACCACCCATCGCGCCCGGCGTCCCGGCGTCACCGGCCGGGCGTTGCGTTCTTCCAACGGCTCGGATTTCAGCTCTGCGATTTCAGCCTCCCTCTTCGGGAAACGCCACAACGCCCAGGCGCAAGCCGCCGTCAACGCCAGCAACACCGCATAGCCCGCCGTCCAGAACCTGCTCTGCGCCCAGAGCGGCAGGTTCGGCTCCACCAGCACGACGTAGCCGAACAGGCCCGCCATGCTGCCGGCATTGCTGGCCGCGTAGAGGAAATAGGCATCGTGCGCCTGCCGATGCCCGGTCTGGCTGAACCACTTCTGCAACAACGGCGCCGTCGTGCAAACCGCCAGCAGTGGCAGGCCGACCGTCGACCCCAGCAACTGCAACAGCCACGGAATCGGATTGCCCGCGCTCGGCAGCGACGCGACCGCGCCGTCGGAAATGCGGATGGGCAACACGAACAGCGGGAGCGCCATGAGAACCAAATGCAGCAGGGATTGGCGGCGCAGCCCGAGCCATTGCGTGGAGAAGTGGGCGTAGGAGTAGCCGAGCAACAACACCGTCTGATAAAACACCAGGCAGGTGTTCCAAACCGCCGGCGTCCCGCCCAGCAACGGCAGAATCATCTTGCCGACCATCGGTTCCACCAGGAACAGCAACGTGGCACTGAAAAATAGAGTTGCCGAAAACAAATAGATCATGCCGACCTCTTGCCAACACTCACCCGACCACCGATGCTTGCACGGAGTCGCGGTGCCTATCAAGCGTCGAGAGCAAACCGCGCACCTTGCGTCGCCTGGCCGTGAACTGGCGATCAAGCCGTCGATCGTGGCATGCGGAGTTGCCTGCGCCCTGCGATTGACAGAACCCCTCGCGTGTCTGACATTCACGTCGAACAGTACCCTTGAGATTTCATGAGGAGGCGGCGATGAAAATCACACGGAGCAAGTTTCTGCACATGGCGGCTGGAGCGGTCGCTTACACGTCGTTGGGACGCCACGCAAAAGTGTTTGCCGCGGGTGGACGGACGGCGGACTTGGTGCTCACAGGCGGTGTGATCACCACAATGAACGACGCAAAGCCATTCGCGTCAGCCATGGCAGTCAGGGACGGCAAGGTGCTGGCGGTGGGCACCGACCTGGAGCTATCCGGCTGCATCGCAAACAGGACACACGTGATCAAGTTGGCCGGACGGGGCGTCAGTCCCGGTTTGATTGACGCGCATAGTCACCCGATGGCCTACGGACACATGGAGTTGATGTTCGTCATGATCCGACCGCCGAAGGTCACCGATTTCGATTCGCTGAAGAAAACGCTCAGCCATGCGGCCAAGTCCGTCCCGGAGGGCGAATGGATCGTGGCGCGCGGGTTTCAAGACTTCAAGGAGGGCCATTTCCCCGGCCGGGCTGTTTTGGACGAGGCGGTGCCGAAGCATCCGGTGCTGACGATTCATTGGAGCGGCCAGTATGGGGTGGCAAACACGGCGGCGTTGAAGAAAGCGGGCCTGTTCAGCCCGGATGTTGAAGATCCCTACGGCGGCAAATTTGTGCGTGAACGGACGACCGGTCTGCCAAACGGCGTCCTGATCCATTACCCGGCCATCTACGCGGTCTACAAGCCCGTGCTGAACGAGCAGGAAATGCTGAAGTGCATCCGTTGGGCTGTGCAACAATTCCACAGCGCGGGCGTCACCTGCATCCACGACAACTTTATCCTGCCGCAGTACAACAAGAACTACGTGAAGCTGGAACGCGAGGGTGACCTGAACATGCGGATTCGGCTGTATCCGTATATCGCCAATCTCCAGCAAGCCGAGACGGTGCTGGCCAAGATGGTTCATTACCGCGGCTCGCTGGTCCGGGTTCAGGGCATCAAGCTGGCCGTGGATGGCTACGCGCTCATGTACGAGTCCCAGCCCGAGCACCAGCACATCGCGTTGCCGATGCATCCGCAGCCAATTTTCGAGCAGATTATC
>JBAZIR010000055.1:0-21049 GCA_041651735.1 Verrucomicrobiia bacterium
TCCTCGGGATTGTTGACGGCGTCGAGTTGCTCGACGTGGTCTTCCGGCAGGTTGGTGATGACGACCTTGACGGGCCGCAGCACCGCGAGCCGGCGTTGCGCGCGGCGGTTGAGGTCTTCGCGAATGACGTTTTCCAGCACGGCGACGTCGGTCAGGCTGTCGCGTTTGGTGACGCCGATGTGATAGGCGAAGGCGCGCAAAGCCCCGGCGGTGACACCGCGACGGCGGATGCCGCTGATCGTGGGCATGCGCGGGTCGTTCCAGCCGGTGACGTGGTTTTCGTTCACGAGCTGCATCAGCTTGCGCTTGCTCATGATGGTGTAGCCGAGGCTGAGGCGTGCGAACTCGAACTGGTGCGGCAACGGCCGCGGCAGGCCGAGGTTTTCCAGAATCCAGTCGTAGAGAGGGCGGTGAACCTCGAACTCCAGCGTGCAGATGGAGTGCGTGATGCCCTCGATGTAGTCGCTCAGGCAATGGGCAAAATCATACATCGGGTAGATGCACCACACGCCGCCGGTGTGGTGATGCTCGGCGTGGCGGATGCGGTAAATGACCGGGTCGCGCATCCAGATGTTCGGCGAGCCCATGTCGATCTTCGCCCGCAACGTGCGCGAACCGTCGGGGAACTCGCCGGCGCGCATCCGCAGGAAGAGATCGAGATTCTCTTCGATGGAGCGGTTACGATAGAGACTCTCTTCCGACTGCTGATCCGGCGCGCCGCGCATCTTGTCTATTTCCTCGGCCGTGTGGTCGCAGACGTAGGCCTTGCCTTTGCGGATGAGCTGCAGCGCGTACTCGTAAATCTGCCCGAAGTAGTCGGAGGCGTAGAACGGCTCGACGACCTTGGATTTCGGGTTTTGGATTTCCGATGCATCGGCCGGGCCAAGATAGAAATCCGGCTTTCCGTCGACCGTGACAGTCTCCGGCGTCTTGCCTTTGGGTTTCAGGCCCAGCCGGTCGTCAGCCCAGCCTTCGATAAGCCAGCGCACATCCTGCTGGATGGACTCGACGTATTCGACGTCCTCTTTGGTTGGGTTCGTGTCGTCCATGCGGAGGTTGCACTGGCCGGCGAACTCGCGGGCGATGCCGAAGTTGAGACAGATGCTCTTGGCATGGCCAATATGAAGGTAGCCGTTTGGCTCCGGAGGGAAGCGCGTGACGATCTTCTTGTATTTACCGGCAGCGACGTCCGCCGTGACGATGTCACGGATGAAGTCCGTCGGAGCCGGCGCGTTGCCTGCCTCAGCAGGCGATGAATTAATCGGGTTTGCCATGGGCCGATATTAAACGGCGGCTCGGCATGGATGCAAACCGCAAACAGCCCGCCTCAATAACCGCCCTTGCCCAACGTCGGGGTCTTGGCGGCTGTCTGTGCGCCTGCTTTTTCCGCCGCCTCGCGCCGGCGATACTCATCCAGCATCGCCGCCGTGGCTGTCGCACCGCAGCGGCTGCCGCCGAGGTCGCGGACCTTGATGAGGCCGTCGAGGTCGCGCACGCCACCGGCGGCCTTGACTTGGACCTTGGCGGAAACGTTTGCCCGCATCAACGCGAGGTCGTGCTCGGTGGCGCCCTTGTAGTTGTAGTTGCCGTCCTTTTGCTTCACGAAGCCGTAGCCGGTCGAGGTTTTTACCCAGTTGGCTCCGGCACGCTCGCAGACCTGGCAGAGTTTCACCTTGATCTCGTCGTTCGACATGAAGTCGTTTTCGAAGATGACCTTCACTTTCGCGCCGTGTTTGTGGGCTTCGTCGCAGACAGCCTTCACGTCCTGCTCAACATAGTTCCAATCGCCGCCGAGGGCCTTGCCAATGTTGACGACCATGTCTATCTCGACCGCGCCGTCGCGGCAGGCCAGCTCGGTCTCATAGCGCTTCGACTCCGTGCAGGAGTTGCCGTGCGGGAAGCCGATGACGCAGCCGACCTTGACGCTGCTGCCTTGCAGCAACTCGACAGCGCGTTTGACGGTGTAGGGTTTGATGCAGACGGAGGCGACAGCATACTTCGCGGCGAGCTTGCAGCCGTCCTCCAGGTCCTTGTCGGTCATGGTGGGATGAAGCAACGAATGGTCAATCATCCCGGCGAGTTCTTCGTAGGTGTATTTCATGTTCAGGCAAAGAATGGTTGGAGCGCGTTGCGGGCGACCTTGACGGCGGCTTTCCGGCCTTCGAGCGTGTTGCCAAAGGTGCCGTCCTCGACTTCGATGCACACTGGGCCGTCGTAGCCGACATCCATCAACGCCGCTGTGAACTTGGCCCAGTTGATGTCGCCGTAACCGGGGATGCGTGGCTGGTGCCACTCCAACGGATAGGCGAACACGCCCAAGTCGTTGATGCGCTCGCGGCGGATGCGAACGTCCTTGGCGTGAAGGTGGAAGAGCTTTCCCTTGAACTCGCGCAACGGCGAGAGCGGATCCATCCATTGCAGAATAAAATGCGACGGATCGTAGTTGAGGCCGAAGTTCTTGCTGGGAATGTCGCTAAAGGCGCGCCGCCAGATGACGGGTGTCGTCATCAGATTTTTGCCGCCGGGCCACTCGTCGCGGGTGAACAGCATCGGGCAGTTTTCGATGCCGATCTTGATGCCGTGGTCTTCGGCGAACGCGATGATCGGTTTCCATGTCTTGAGGAAACGCGGCCAGTTGTCATCGACCGACTTCGTCCAGTCGCGACCGACGAAGGTGTTCACGTTCTTCAAGCCAAGCTTTTCCGCCGCCAGGATGACCTTCTTCAGGTGCTCCACCGTTACCTTTGCGGCGGCGGGATCGGGATCGAGGGGATTCGGGTAGTAACCGAGGCCGGAGATGCCGACGCTGTGACTGGCGCAGAGCGCATTGACCTCGTCCGCCTGCGTCTTCGTGAAGCCGGTCACGTCAATATGCGTGATGCCGGCGTATTTGCGCTCGGCCTTGCCGACAGGCCAGCACATGATCTCGACGCACGCGAGACGTTCCGCGGCGGCGAATTTCAGAACATCCTCCAGTGACAACTCCGGCAGAATAGCGCTAACGAATCCAAGTTTCATATGATGCCTTTCTTGTAGTCTATACTTTTGCCCACGACTTCGACTTGCTGCTCTTCATGATGGCCTCGCAAACGGCGACTTCCTGATGACCGTCCTCGGCGGTTGCAAAGAACCGCTCGCCTTTGCCACCGGCGATGGCGGCGTAGATGTTGCGGAAAAGCATCTTGAACGTGTCGGGAAAACCCTCGACGTGGCCGGGCGGATAATCCATGAAGCCTGCCGCGCCGTCGCCGAACGCAGGCGTCGCGCGCACGGCCGTCTCGTTCGCGCCGTCGCGGTTGCCAAAATGCAGCATCTCCGGTTCCTCCGAGCACCACCATGCCGACTTCTTCGAACCATAGATTTCGATGCGGATGCAATTCTTGCGGCCGGCGGCGACCTGCGAGACACCCAGGTTGCCGCGCGCGCCGTTGGCGAACTGCAACAGCACGCTGGCAAAGTCCTCCGTCTCGACCTTGTAGGTGGCGTAGTTCATCTTCACGTCGCTCTTCGCGAAGGTTTGCACTTCGCCGAGCGGACGGCGGCGCGTCTTGTGGAACGTGCCGAGGTCGGCGAACACAGACGCGATCTTCGCGCCAAGGATGAACGAGACGGTGTCCATCCAGTGCGTGCCAATGTCGGCGACGGCGCGGAGCTTGCCGCCTTCCTGCGGCAGCAAACGCCAGTTGTAATCAGTGTCCTTGAAAAGCCAGTCCTGCATGTAGGAGCCGTTCACGTGGATGATGTCGCCGAGTTCGCCGAGCGCGACCCTGTGACGGAGCGCAAGCACGGCGGGATAACACCGGACGTTGTAGTTCACGGCGAAGACCTTGCCACTGCTGCGCGCCAGTTTGAGGATCTGCGCCGTCTCGCGCGTGTTCATCGCCAGCGGCTTTTCGCAGATCACGTTCTTGCCCGCGCGCAATGCCGCCAGCGACATCTCGCAATGAAACCGGTTCGGTGAGGTGATGTGGACCACGTCCACGTTGGGCGAACGCAGCATCTCACGGTAATCGCCGAAGGCTTCGGGAATGCCGAACTTGTCGGCTGCCGCTCGAACACGATTTGGCAAATCGCAAAGTGAGGTGATGTTCACGCCGAGCCGGCGCAATGCTTCCAGATGAACCGGCCCGATGAATCCCGTGCCGATGATGCCTGCCTTGATTTTGGTCATGGTGGTTTCTTTCTACTTTTTCCTGTTCAAATCCAACAGCACACCCGCCGCCGGACGGGCGGCCTGAATCGGGCCGAGCCGGTTGTGAAACTCGTAGGCGTCGCCGCGGTAGAGCGTCTGCTCGCGCCACAGCGGCACGCCGCCGCCAAGGTAGCCGATGGCAGTCACCAACAAACCTGCGGTGCCGTTGGCGACTCGCAACAGCCGCGCGTCGGCATCGCGAATCGCGACCGCCCGGATGACCTCATCGGCGCCCGCAACCTCCAACTTCAACCGCTGCGTCAACGCGGCATAGAGCGAGCCTTTGACAGCGGCCTTGTCCAGCCCGGCACAGAACCGCGCCACGATGTGCCTCCGTTCCACGATCACCGGCACACCATCGGCCAACCGCAGCCGCTCGACGCAGCAAAGCTCGTCGTGCGGCTGGACACGCAACGCGCCGAGCACCTCTGCGCCGGCTTGCGCGGCTCGCATCGTCTCAAACCGCAGCACCCGCGTCGAGGGCTTCTTGCCGGCGGCTTCGGCCTTGTCGGTGAAGCTCACCAGCGCGGCGAGGTCGTAATCGAGCACGCCACCGCGCACGAATGTGCCGACACCCTTCTTGATCTCCAGCACACCCTCGGCGACCAAATGCGAGAGCGCCTTGTTCGCAGTGACGCGGCTGACGCTAAAGCGCCCGGCCACTTGGCGCTCGGCCAAAAACTTGTCGCCAGCCTTGAACTCACCGCCGCGAATCAGATCGCGAAGCTGGCTGTTCAACCGGCCGTAGATTGGACTCCTGGGTGACATACATGTGGCCTAGCCACGATGGGATTTTTAACAAGGTGTATTTTTAATGTCAAGAGATTGGCGAAGTAATATGGAAGCATCTTGACAAATCCAAGCGGGAATCTAATCTACTTGTGGCTAGGCCACAAGGTTCTGCATGGAACGTGCATGAGGAGTATTTGGACATTGTCGCGGCGCGAGTTTCTGGCGAACGCCGGAATGGCGGCGGGCGGACTGGCTGTGTTCGGCAGGGCCTCCGTGGCGGAGGCGGCGTTGCAGACGGCGCACGCGGACATGGCGGCGCTGCGGCGCGCGATGATGGACTCCCCCTTCGGCGTGGCGCTGCATCGCGCGAAGGTTTTCACCGAAGTCTTCCGCAAACACGAATCGGAACCGTGGATCGTTCGCAAGGCGATGGCGCTGCGGGAGTATTTCGAAACCGTGCCGCTTTACCTGCGCGAGCACGACGGGATTGCCGGCTCGATCAGCGAAACACCCGGCGCGATGCCGGTCATGGTCGAGCTGGGCATTGGGGAGAACAACATCTATCTCAGCGAGCGGCCCGACCGCAAAGGCCATCTCAAGGGCAGGGTCCCCGACGACATCCGCGACTACTGGAAGAACCGGAACCTGTGGGGCCGTTATCGCATCGAGATTCTCGGCCAGCCGCCCGTGAAGAGCCACGATGAGCTGCCGCTGAACTGCCCGCACTACAAGTTCATCTCCAATCAGGGCCACCTCTGCCCCGGCTACAAGGAATTGCTGCGCGCCGGCATCGGGGGAATGCGAAAGAAAGTCGCGGCACGCCGGGAAAACGAGACCAACGCTGAGAAGCTCGCGTTCCTCACCGCGGCCGAGCATGCGCTTGCCGGCCTCTCCGCATGGGCGCAACGCTACAGCAAATTCCTCGCGACGGATGGAAAACAGGAGATGTCGCGTCTCTGTGCGAAGATCGCAACGCAACCGCCGGAGACGTTCCGCGAAGCCATGCAGCTCATCTGGCTTGCGCATCAGGCGATTCATATCGAGGGCCACGGCTACTCTTGCACGCCGGACCGGCTCGACCAGTTGCTGCTGCCGTTCTACGAGGCCGACCGCAAGGCCGGCCGGCTCGACGATGCTGAAGTCATCCGGCTTACCGAGAACTTCGTGCTCAAGATGTTCGACAACACCTACTGGGGGCCGGAGCATCACCTGACGCAGGGCTTTGTCGTGGGTGGTTCGACGCCCGATGGGCGCGACCTGGCCAACCGGCTGAGTTGGCTGATGCTCGAAGGCGCGACGAACATGGCGTTGCCGGAACCGCTGGTCTGGATGCGCTGGCATCCGGCGATTGACCAGAAGTTCTTCGACTTCTGCCTCACGCGGCTCCAGCGGACGACCTGTTACCCGATGCTGTGGAACGACAAGGTCGTGCCGGAGGGTCTGATGGAACTCGGCGTGTCGCGCGAGGATGCGTTCAACTACGTCCCCGTCGGCTGCAACGAACTCGGCGTGCCCGGTCGGTTCTACTTCAACCCCGGCGCGAACGTCAGCTACCTCGGCGCGATCGAGGCGGCGTTGACGAACGGCCACGGCTACAGGAAGCAATGGAAGTGGCGCAACGTCGCGCCAGCCGCGGACAATCTGTCTTCATTTGACCAGTTCTCCGCCGCGGTCGGCGCTTACATGCGCGAGGACATCAAGAAGTCCTACGAGCGCGAGATGCAGATGCTCAAGGCGCAGATGCAGTGGGGCCAGACTCCGCTCACCTCGTGTTTCTTCGACGGCTGCATCGAGAAAGGCCGCGACCTGACGCAGGGCACCCAATACAACATCCTCTCCTGTGGCGGCATCGGATTTGCCAACGCGGTGGATTGCCTTGCCGCGTTGCGCGAGGTTGTGTTTGAGAAGAAGCAAGCCACGCTTGCCGACGTGGCCACCGCCTGCGCCGCAAACTTCCAGGGTCACGAACGCCTGCGCGCCAAACTCCGCGCCGCGCCGAAGCACGGCAACGACGACCCGCGCGTGGACGACATCATCCGCCTCGTCGAGCGCCTCCGCGACGAGCCGATGAAGGCCATCTGCCGCGACCCGCGCGACGGTAGCAAGTTTGGCAACAGCCACGTCGTTCGCAGCGGCGCCGTGACGATGGGCCGCGGCACGCCCGCCACGCCCGACGGCCGCCTCGCCGGCACGCCCGTGGCCAACTCCGTCGCCGTCTCCGCCGGCTGCGAGCGCAGCGGCCCGACCGCCACGCTCAACTCCGTCTGCAAGCTCAACGCCGCGAAGAGCTGGCAATGCGCCTACCAGGTGAACATCCGTTTTCACGCCGGCATGATTGCCGATGCCGGCCAGCGCGAGAAATTGCGCGCCATGCTGAACGTCTATTTCCAGAACGGCGGCCAGGAGTTGCAGATCAACGTTGTGGACAGCGCCACGATGCGCGCCGCGCAGAAGAACCCCGACCAATACCGCGACCTCGTCGTCCGCGTCGCCGGCTTCAGCGAATTCTTCGTCAATCTCACCCCCGACATGCAGGAAGAGATCATCGCCCGGACGGAGCACATGTGAGGCGCGGCAACAGGAAGATCTAGACAATGAAAAGGCGTCACCTTCTAACGCTTGTCGTGACCTTGTTGATTGGAGGATGCATCGGTTTTCTTGCGGCCACACTCCACTACGATCCGATCGTGCGGATGATCGGTGGATGGAGATTTGTCTCCCAGCGCGACCCACACGAGCGCATGGTTGTTGACGAACCCTTTTGCCTTCACGTTGCGAGAAACACTGGCGGTCTGGCTTGGCGCTTGGAGTGCATGGGGGCGAACTTCGGCAATACCCAGAACGAGATAACAAAGTGGTGTCGCCGCATTGTCGCAAAATTCGGCCACGCTCGCTTGGTTATTGTCCCGGCCGACGTCACGATCACGGTGGGCGAGCTTCGCGAGGCGCTCAAGTTCGTTGGATCGCTCGGCTTCAAGAATGTTGAGATTGATGGTCTTATCAGCGGCTACAACGAGGTTGGTCGTTGGGATGATATACAGCCACCTCCACCGCCTCCGCCACCCCCGCATCAGGATGCTCCCGGAGGCAGACCGACGACGCGGAACTAAACACGAGGTTTTCTGTGATCCACTACTATTTAACCATTTTGGCGTTCTGTGTAGCGATTCCGATCTCGTTCTCGGCGGAACGTTCGGCGCCCAGCGAGGCTGCAATATCGAAAGGCCTGAACGTCACATCGGCGGCGTTGGTGCATGCGAACGAGTATCCGCCGGGGACGGTGCGGATGACGTTCACCAGCGCGTTTGACGGCGCGGAGGATTGGGCGCTGTTCCTGCCGGGCGATGTGCGCAAGCACACGATCGTCTATATGCACGGGTCGTTCTCCGAAGCCGACCAGATTTTCACACGGAAGGACGTCCGTGAGTTCTGGTTGAGCCGGATCCGGGAGGGGCGGCATCCGCTGCTGTCGGTCAACATGCGGGGCACGTCCTACATGAGTCCGGCGGCCGCGGCGGACCTGACGGAGTTGCTCGACTACTACCGGGAAAAACTCAACAGCGATCGGTTTGTGCTGCTGGGCGGGTCGGGCGGTGCGTCGAGCGCGATGGCTTACGCGGTGCTGCATCCGGAGAGGGTCCACGGCGTCGTGGCGATGGGGATGTGCGACATCTTCGCGCGGCTGGATTTCGCGCGGAAGAGCAACCTGCCGGTGCTCCAGAAGCTCGCGAAGACGGTATTCGCCGCGTATGGCGGCACGCTGGAGGAGAAGCCGGACCTTTACCGGGCACGCTCGGTGCTGGCGCACACCGACCGCCTGACAATGCCGATCATCCTGACGATGGGCGAGGACGACGCGCTGATTCCCGTGGTGGAGACACGGAAGATCGCGGCGGCGATGAAGGGAAAGAAGAACTTCACCTATCACGAAGTCCCGAAGGGCAACCACGACTCGGCGTTGTGGGTGGACATTGACCTTGAGGCGCTTCGGATACGTGAGAAGTAAGCGGACGCATCCCTTTGCGGGGGTCACCACGGACTTCCAGACGTGAGGTGCCGGGAGACAAGAGCCTCCAGCGACGGCGGATCAGGGTTCCTTGCGCGCCGTTTTGAAGGAGGGCATGTCGGCTTCGGGCGTGGCCAGCATCAGCTTCCTGCCGGTTTCGATGGCTTGCAGCATGGTTTGATAGTCCGGGTCTGCTGTGCTGGTGAAGAGTGGAGGCGTTTGGCCGTGCTGCGACTTCGTGATGCCGCGACCACCAGCCGCTTTGCTCAGGTGCGCTGTCAACGCAGGACTGAGACGCGGATGAGTCAGGTTGATCCAGGCGAACCTTCCGGTCCAGTCGATCGTTTTGTCGTATTTATCGTGGCAACTGGCGCAGCGGCGATTGTAGACACCCGAAAAACTCTCCGCGAACCAGGCTGAAAGACGCCCCGTCTCAACGTCGGTCCACAAATCGCGCTTGCCGGGCGACTGGGGCCGGCTGTTCGCGTAGGTGCCGTAATAGGGAACATTGGCATCCATCCACAGGTAGATTCGCTGCCGGCCTTCGAGGGGAAGTTTTTGGCCGCAATGATCGGAATCAATGATTTCCGTGAGCCGGCTGGCGAAGCAACCAGTCCACAACGGTTGATTGATCGCGGTCGGCGTCCGCAGCAGCCAGTAAAAATGCACCAACGGTTTTCCCTTCGCCGCCTCTTCCGGCAACATCTCGCCGGTCTCCATGTTATGCTGGCGATACGACTGGCTGCGTCCCAGCAAGTTGTCGTAGGCCATGTTGAAGTAACGCGTCTTGTCGCCGCTGAGGTCGCAGCCTCCGGCCGGGTCGCCGCCGCTGTGGCATCGGACACAATACTTGTCGAGCACCGGCTGGACGATGGTTGGAAAATCCACGATGCCATCGTTGCCCCACGCCGGCTTCACCAGCTCCCGCGGTGGATGGTTGGCCGCCATCGGCGGCTTCATGTTTGCGGGGCTTGACGATAGCCGCGCCTCATGACAGCCGATGCATCCGAGCTGTTCGCCGGGCATGAGTTGTGCCGCGGAGGTCATGCGCTGCAGCTCGCGACCTTCCGCATCGAGCGCTTGGAAATAGATCTCACGCAACGCGGGCACGCGGAAATGAGCCGAACCATCCTCCTCGACCGGCACGGTGCCCCAGCATCGCTTCGCGTAGTAAGTGCCGTAACTCATCACCGGCGATTGGTCGAAAGCACGCGAGCGCAGATCCTCGGTCTTCCGGACCTGTTCCATGACGCGCAGGTACTTCACCCGGCCGCGCTGGATCGCCGGCTCCAGACCGCGATAAACGTCCGCGAGCAACACGACACCCGTTGAGTCATCCGCTTGTGCCTGGGTTCGAGGAGGAATCGTCACTGTCACCGGCGTGGGCCGCAGTGGAATCGGGAAGTAGCAGCCCATGACCGGATCTTCGTAAAGCAACCGCTTGTTGTCGGCTGCATCGAGCAGGAAAATGCGGTAGCGGGACGCGCCGCCGCCGTAGGAACACAGAAACGTTTGTTCGCTCAGCGGAAACGGGTCGCGATACGACCACTCGTGGCGTTTGTCGCCAATCACCGGAAACTCCTTGGTGATGTAAACGAATCCCCTGCCCTTCGGCGCTTCCGGCCCGAACGTGCGCTCGATCAAGCCGATTGCGCCGTGCGGAAATCCGTGATGCGGCGCAAACGTTGCGACGACCTTGTCGTTGCGTCCCGGCAGCGGCCGCGCCTGCCAGAACGTGCCGACGTCGCGGATCGTGTTGCCGAAATACAACTGGTACACCGTGCCATCGGGATACTGCGTCCAAAGGCTCTGCCGAAAAGTGAGATCGCGGTCAACGTATTCCCAGCGCGTGAACAGCACGCGGCCGTCGGGCAGCATCTGCGGGCTGAAATCGGAAAGCGTGTTCATACTGACGCAGCGGATATGGCTGCCGTCGGGCGACAGGACATGGAGATTCGTGGCGGGACCCGGCTGGCAGAGCGTGTAGCCAAACCGCCGCGTCGAGACGAACACGATGTCGCCGCCCGGCATCTCGCACGGACTGATGTCGTAGAACGGCCCGTCGGTCAGCTGCTTCAGTCCGCTGCCGTCAACGCCGATGCGCCAGATATGCCAGTGCTGTTCCGCTTTCCGCCGGTAGGAGAAGAACAACGTCCGCGCATCGAAGGAGACGTTCAGGTCGTAGATGCAGCCGTCGGGATCGGCGAAGATCGTCTTCGCCGGTTGCCCGGGCCGCGTTGGATCGAAGATGCGGATGCTGCAACCCGGTGCTCGCGGCTGGGCCGCCCAGATGTCCTGGCCGACCGCCGGCGGCGCGCTAAGCGGATGCCGCGTGATGAACGCAACCGGCGGCAGCCCTTTCAGGAACAACGTGGACGGGCACGGACGGCGGACAATCTGCTTCTCGAACGGAATGTTCAGCGCCTGGCTTCCAGTCTTGATCCGAAAGTTGCGGAACTTCGCCTCGCGCTGCCACGGGCGAAAACCCACCGCGCCCGACGCGAGCCGATGCACGGTGTCTTCACGGGCAATGACCAACCTGCCGTTGACCGACACTTCGAGCGATGTCTCCGTCATTCGCACCGCGAGAGGAAACCATTGGCCCACCGGCACGGCGCACGGCACGTCTTTGATCAACTCGAAGTTCTGCCGGTGCCTTCCCAGCCGCAATGTCTGCCGTTGCGCATCGAGCGAGATTTCATAGCCGTTGAAGCTGTCCGCGCCGACGCCCGGCTCGGTGACCTTGACGATGAGACCGGCGTTGCCTCCGCGTCCGTCGGACAACAACATCTCCACATCAACCTCGCCCCTGGCAAAGACCGGTTCCTCCAGCACCAGCTTGGCCCCGGCGTCCGGCCCGACCGACAGCACGCCATTCTCCATCTGCCAGTTGCCGCCGTAAGCCTTGAAACCTTTCGCCAGCGGTGTTTCCTCCACCAACTGAAAACCTTCATCCGGATCCATGTGGCGGTCGGGCGCGCCTTGCGCAGAAGGCAAACCCGTCCACCCAACGAGGAGCAACGCAGCCAATAGTTGTTGTTTCACTCCGTCATATCCGACACCGGCGCACGATAATGTAAAGCAGAGCGTGCGCGGGTCACTTCGTCGCCTTCTTCTCCGTTTTCTTCTCGGGTTCTTTTGCCGTGCCGGCGTCCAGCTTCTTCTTCACGTCTGCCAGCTCCTTGCTCAACCGCTGATTTTCCTTCTTCACGCCGAGCACTTCCTCGCGCAGGTCTTTCAGATTGTCAGTCGGCTTGTTGACGGCGCGCAACGCGGCGACGGCCTTCTCGGCCGCCTGCTGCTGCGGTGTTTCCTTCGAGGCAGAGGCGAAGGTTTGCAGAAGCACAATCGCCTCCGGGTCTTCGAGCGTGCCGAGCGCCTTCATCGCCGCAAGCTGGAAACGCTCGCGTTTGTGATTGAGGAAGCTCGCGAGGAACTTGCGCACATCGTCGCGCGATTTCTCGTTCCGCGCCAGGAACGCCAGCGTGTCCATCGCTTCGCCGAAGCCTTGGCTGGTGAACGCCGTCTCGCGTTTGGAGAGCGTCTCGCGCAGCGGCGCGATGAAGGAGGGGTCGTCCTGCGCGCGCATCGCGGCGATTGCGGCGTCGGCGAGGCGGTTGCGGTAGGAGTCGCTGTTGAGAAACCGCAGCAACGCTTCGCGCACGGCAGGCTGCTGATAGGGCGCAAGCCCCTTGATCGCCGCGGCGAGGACGACGGGATTCTGTTCGGCGTCAACACAACCGCGCAGCGCCTCCAGCGCGCGCGGATGGAAAAAACCGGCGATATCGCCAACGACGGCGTGACGGGCGCGCGCGTCCGGTTGTTTGACCGAGGCCGCCAACGCCTCGAGCGCGTCGTCGTTGTGGATCTTGCGCAAGCTCTCGGATGCTTTTATACGCACGCCGTAGAACGCGTCGCGGTTGAGCGCCTCCTTCAGCTTCGCGATGGTGGTGAGATCGCTCTTATCGGCAAGCTGTTCGGCGGCGAGAAGCCGGCCGATCATATCCGTGGAATCCGCGAGCTGGGCGTAGAGCATCGCGTTTGGCAGTCTGAAATTGATTTTCGCCAGCAGCGTGAACTCCGGGTCCACGCGCACGATTTCCGGCGCCTGCCGCAGCGGCACGTAGAAGTCCTCCTCCTTCTCCTTCACGTGGACGCGATGGTCCACCGTGCCGGCCTTGGACTTGAATCGCAGCGTCAGCGGAAACTGGAACAGCATGACATGGTCGTTGACCGGCTGCGTCTGGCGGACGGTGACTTTCGCGAGTTTGGACTTCGCGTCCCAACTGTAGCTGACCTCCAGTTCCGGCTGGAGCGCGTGATAAACCCACTGGTCGAAGAACCGGTCATAGGAGCGGCCGGAGAGTTCCTCGATGACGGAGTTAAGATCCTCGGTGACGACGTTGCCGAAGGCATGGCGGTCGAGGTAGGTCTTGATGCAGCGGCGGTAGAGATCGTCGCCAAGCTGGCAGTGCAGCATGCGGAGCACCCAGCCGCCTTTCGGATACGCGCGGTAGTCGAACTGATCGAAGGGCGTGGCGTAGCGGCGGAACATGATCGGGCGCAGCGGCGCACCGCTTCTGCTCAGCACGTTCTGCGCGTCCCTGTAGAGGCCATAGAGCATCTCGTCACGGCCGTGCCGGTCACCCATGAAGAGGTTGGCGTAGTAGGTCGCAAAGCCTTCGTTGAGCCAGAGATGGCTCCAGTCCTTGCAGGTCACATAGTCGCCGAACCACTGGTGCACCAGCTCGTGGGACACCAGCACTTCGCTCGACGAAAGCGTTTCCGTGTCCGCGCGGTGCAATGTGCGGTCGGTGAGCGTCGTCAGCGTCGTGTTCTCCATGCCGCCCCAATGGAAATCCAGCACCACCACCTGGCCGTATTGCGCCCACGGATACGGCATGCCGATCTCGCGCTCGAAGAATTCCATCGCGGGTTTCGTGTCGGCGAACGTCAGCGCCGCTTCCTTTGCGTCGCTCGGCGGCGTGTAGAATCGCAGCGGCACATCGCGATACGTGTCCTCCAGTTTCGTGAAGAAACCCGCCGCCAGCGTGATCAGGTAGTTCACATGCGGTTTGTCCTGCAACCAACGCACGGCCACGAGGCCGGTCGCCGCGTCCTTCGTTTCCGAGACCTGCCGGCCGTTGGAAAGCACCATCATGCCTGTCGGCACGTGGCACGTGACCTCCGAGGTGAATTTCGAGTTCGGGTAGTCGTAGCAGGGAAACCAGTGCCGCGCCTCCGTGGACTCGCCTTGCGACCAGACCTGCATGTCGCCGGCGGGATAGCCGTTTGACGGTGTGCGGAAGTAAAGACCCTTCACCGGCTGCGCCGAGTAACGGATCGTCAGCTTTGTCTCGCGCCCCGGCGGCACCGGTGTCGCAAACGTCACCACGATCTCCTTGTCGGTAACCTGATACCCTGCAAGCGTAGCGGAACACGTCACCGCGCTCACCGTGAGGTCCACCGCATCGAGCCGCAGTTCGTCGATCGGTTTGGCGATCGGCTTGAACGTCAGCGTCGCCGAGCCGCGCACCGTGCGCCTCTGGAAATCCGGTGTGACGTCCAGAGCCAGATGGCGGATGTCCACCCTGCGATCGGGGGCGTATTTGATGTCGCCGACGGATTCTGCGCCCGCAGCCAGCGCCGCGCGATGGCGGCAGAACAGCGATTCCGCTTCGGTGGACTCGGCGGCGAGCGCGACGCACGACCACAACGCCGCAACGCCCAGGGAGAGGAGATGGCAGGCTTTCATAAACCGCAGCTTCTAGCGCAAAGGCGCTGTCTTGAAAAGCTCCATCATCGGAACACGCGTGGTTCGCATTTCCGGTTGCAAGCTGCGGGCGGTTCAGCTACAGGCATCGGCCATGCGCATCGTGGTGCAACGAGTCAATCGCGCGTCGGTTCGCGTGGACGGCCAGACTGTCGGCGAGATCGGTCGCGGGTTGCTGGTGCTTCTTGGCATCGGCAAGGAAGACACGGACGCGGACAGCGACTACATCATCGGCAAGATTCTCTCGCTTCGCATCTTCCACGACGATGAGGGAAAAATGAACCGTTCAGTCACGGACATCGCCGGCAGCGTGCTTGTGGTATCGCAGTTCACGCTCCACGGTGATGTGCGCAAGGGCACGCGGCCCAGCTTCTCCGACGCCATGCCGCCAGCCGACGCGCAGAAATTCTACGGTCGCTTCATGGAAAAGCTCCGCGTTGCGACGCCGCTGAAGGTTGCGGAAGGCCGGTTCGCGGCGATGATGGACGTGGAGCTGGTGAACGACGGTCCGGTCACCATCCTGCTCGACAGCCAGCGGGTTTTCTAATTCGCCGTCATCGGTTCCTAGCCGTCGGCGTTTCTCACAACTCCCTGCTCGCACTTGCCGCGGCGATTTGCTTATATTCTGCGACAAATGTCCGAGGACCAGTCCAAATTGCGTCGCATTGGCGGTTTCGAGCTGTTGCAGAAGGTCGGCGAGGGTGGAATGGGCACGGTGTGGAAAGCGCGCCAGATCAGCCTCGATCGCATCGTCGCGCTGAAATTGCTCAGTGCGGAGTATTCCCAGAGCGCGGAGTTCATTGGCCGTTTTCGCAACGAAGCGCGCGCCGCCGCGATCCTGACGCATCGCCACATCGTCCAGGTCTATGACGCGGGCAAGGCCGACGATGCCAACTACCTCGCGATGGAGTTTATCGAGGGCAAGTCCGTCCGCGCGCTGGTGGACGCCAAGGGCCGGATGAGCGAGACGGAGGCGCTCGACATCGTGCTGCCCGTGGCGACGGCTCTCCGTTACGCGTTCGAGCGCGCGCAACTCATCCATCGCGACATCAAACCGGAGAACATCCTCATTGACCGCGACGGCGTGGTGAAACTGTGCGACCTCGGCCTGGCCAAGATCATCACCGGGCCGGAGTCGCTCAAGCTCACGCGCAGCGGCATGACGCTCGGCACGCCCTTTTACATCTCGCCTGAACAAGCCGAAGGCCGCGACCTCGATGCGCGCAGTGACATCTACGGCCTTGGCGCGACGCTCTATCACATGGTCACCGGCCAGGCGCCGTTCGGCGACGAAGTGACTGCCGTGGCCATGATGAAACAGGTGAAGGAAACGGTGCCCGACCCGCGCCAGTTCCAGCCGCAACTCACCGAGGCCATCTGCATGGTCATTGAGAAGATGATGGCCAAGAACCGGCACGACCGTTACCAGAACTGGGCGGAGTTGATCAGCGACCTCCAGCTCGTGCGCAGCGGACGCCATCCGGTCAACGCGCGCGTGCCACCGAGTCGTTCCACGATGCAGCGGCGTGAGAACACTCTGCCCGCCGAGCGAAGCGCGCGCGCCGTGGAAGAGGGGCCAATCATCGTCGTCGAAACTCAGGGTGTGACCGTGACGCCGCTGATGTGGGCGGGTATCGCGTTGATTGTCCTGTGCATGGTCGGCAGCGTGGTGTTGTTCGTGCTGAGCGAGCGGCGCGAACACGAATTACGCGCACAGTTGGACATCCGGACAGCGGCTGCGCAAGCCGACGCCGCCGCCCGCGCCTACTATGAGGCCGTGGAGTTTGCGCGCACGCATCCGCTCGATTACGACGACGTGGCCAGCCGCTTCAAACGCGTTCGACAGGACTACAAGAAGACGGAGTTTGCCGCGCAGGCCGCCGAGCAGGCGGACCAGTGGGAAAAACGAGGTGCCGAGGCCAAGAAACAACGAGCGCTCCGGCAAACCGCCGCGCGTTTTGCCCGCGAGGCCGCCGCGCGCCGCGAGGCCGAGGCCCGCTCCAAGGCTGAAAAGGCTGAGATGGAGCGCAAGGCCGCGCTGGCCGCGAAGGAAGCCGAGGAAAAACGTCGCGTCGCCGAGGAAGCTGCGCGCGCCCGGCAGGCCGCGCTGGCCGCCTACAACGAGTTCTGCCCCGCGTGGTTGACGCTGCTGGGGCGGCGCGATTATGCCACTGCGCTGAAATCGGCACAGACCGCCGCCGCCGACCCGAAGCTCGCGCCGCAAAAAAAGATCATGGCCGCGCACGTCGCAGCCACACAACGCATCGCCGGCTTCATCACCCGGCTGCTGGCTGCCGACAGCCCGTTGCGCGGCAAAACAGTCGTCCTCAGCCGGGTCAGCGGCGCCGTGGTCGCGGTCACCGCCGGACGCAACATCACAGTCGAGAAGATCGCGGGCGTCGGCGCGACGGTGCCGGTGCTGACGATGACACCCGATGATTTCCTGAGGCTTGCCGCCGTCGTGCTCAAGCCTGGCGATGCGGGCGACCAAATCAACGGCGCGTTGCTGGCGCTGGCCGAGGGCCGGGTCGAGCCGGCGCGCGCGGCGCTTCAGAGCATGAGCGATCCGGCGGCCGAGCCGTTCAAGCAAATGATGATTGGCATCGCCGAAGCGCAGTCCGAGCGCGACGCGGTGGCGACCCTGGCGGACCTTCGCGTCCAGCTTGACGCTCGACAATGGCCCGTGGCGTTTGCCCGTCTGCTGACGCTCGACACGCTTTACACCAACACCGTTGCGGTTGCCGCCGCCGGCAGCGAACTGACCACCGCGCGCAATCAGTTGATGGCGGCGCCGCTGAGCGCAGCGACCGCCGATCCGGCGGCGCGGCTGGCCCTTTCGGAGATTCGTCGCGCCGCCGACGCGCGCGAATGGACGCGGGCGCTGGCGGTGTTTACTGCGCTGGACGCGCAATTGGACGATCCGGCGGCGCCTGACGCGATCACGCAGCCAACGCAGGCCGCGATCGAGGCGCAACGGCGGCGGCTGGTCGCCGAGTCCGGTTTGTTGGAAGCCGCGGCGCTCGGCGATGTGGCGCGACGGCGCGCGATCCAGAAAGCCGGCGGCCGTGTCTGGGTCGTGAAAAGCGACGGCACCGGCAACGCGGCGACGTTGCAGGAAGCGCTCGCGAAAACCAATGGGGACGACGCCATCGAACTGGGCGAGGGCACACACGTTGTGTCGAAATTCGATGGATCGGGCAAGCCGAACATCCAGATTTATGGGCGCGGTGGCACGTTGCCGGTCGTCACCGATGTGACTGGCGCCGAGACCAACACCGTGGAGCAGTTCCTGATGGCCTGTGGCGACAACTGGCGGCTGGAGAATCTCCACTTCCAGTTCAGCAGCTCGGCGCTGTACCAGCGGGGCACCAATCTGGTCGTGCGCGGTTGCGCGTTCAGCCGTCCGCCCGATATACGCCGGTCGGGCAGCGTGCTGTATGCGACATGTGGCGGCGACTGGCGCGTCACACTCAGCAACTGCCTGCTCGCCACGCCTGGTTTGGATGCGATATACGCGTTTCCGCTGAAGGATAACGCGCCCCGCTACAACATCGAGGTGAACCACTGCACGCTCTGGATGGTGGTGGGGTCCGTGCTCAATACCTCGCGTCGCACGTTCGAGCGCCACTTTACCCTCAATCTCCGCAACAGCGTGGTGGTGGCGATGCGCATGGCCTCGATGGTGTGGACGCGCGAATTGATGCGCAGCGGGTTGACCTACACCGGCGACCGCAACCTCTCCTATGTGGGGCGCTACGCGGACGAGACGCCGACGCTCGGTGACGAGAACTGGAAGGAGCTTTATCCCGGCCAGGACACGGCCTCGGTGGTCACACTGGTGCCTTACGGCACGCTGACGGGGTTGCGGCGCGGCCGGTCCGCGACGGCGTTGCGCGACTTTGCTTCGCCCGCGTCGAGTGACCTGCGGTTGGTGTCTGATAGCGGTGGTGCGACATTGGCTGATGATGGCGCGGAGACGGGTGTGCGGTGGCCGGCGTGGCGATGGGATCAGTTCCTGAAGAACATTGCCGCTACCGCGCCGAACGACCTGGTGGAGTCCGGCTCGCTGCTGGCGGCGGTGACGCCACCGGCGTTGACGGAAGCGCAGCAAACGCAGGCGGCGGCGATTCCGCTGACCGCCTTGTTCAAGGGCGTCGTCCGCGAATTGCCCGACAATCGTGTGGAACTCGCGTATGATTTCGCCAGCGCGGATCAGTTGGCCGACTGGCATGTCCTCGGTGCGAGGACCTCCACGGGTGCGACGGCGGGGTTGTCCAGTTTCGTCGTCTCCAGCAACGCCGTGCGGAAAACCGTGCTCGACCTGTCGCTGTTGGCGCACAACGCGCGGTTCAAAGGTGACGTGTCGCTGCAGTTCAACGCTGTCGTTGAACGAGGCGAGGTGGTTGCCGGCGTATTGTCTTTTCCCAACGAACGGCTCGCGGCGGTCGTGGACCTTTCCAGTGGATTGCGCGTGGTGAGCCGCGAGACTGCTTCCTTCGATGTCATCACCAATCTCCACGTGAAGATGACCGGCCTGCGGGCGTTTCCGATGACTGTGGGGACCGATAGCAGCAAGCTGATGGAGATCGTGCCCGATGTCGGCGCGCTGGAAGCGCCGTTGCCGCGCGCGCGGGCCGTCTGCGAACTGGGGTTGGCTGCGGACCGCACGATTGCGCGGTTCTCGCAGGTGCGGCTGCGAGGCGTGCTCGACACCAACTGGCTCGCCGCGGCGCGCGCGCGGGCCGTGCTGGGGCCTGCGGACGCGAACACAACCGTCGTCCCGGCGCCGTTGCCGGTCGTGGCCCCGTCCACGAACGCCGCGCCAGCCATGACTGCAATCACCGGGACGAATGCCGTGCCGACCGTGGCCGCAATTACCGAGACGAACGCGGTGAGCGCCGTCGCGCTGACGCCGCAGCAACAGTTGAAGGCGTCGCAGATGCTCGTGGCCTCCTTGTTCAAGGGCACAGTGAGGGAACTCGGCGGCAACAGGCTGGAGTGGACCTACGATTTTGCCAAGCCGGAGCAGCTCGCGGATTGGGAGAGCGCCACGCCCACCGCATGGGCTTACGACGGCGCGCAGTTGGCCCGCCAGCCGGGCGCGACCCAACCGCTCTGGTTCCGCGCGCGATTGCGGGGCGATTTCACCGTTTCCTGGGAGGCGCACGCAACGAGTGTCGAGACCTGTCACCTCGTGATGCGTTACGGCAACAGCGACGACACGCCGAGCCTCGTGGCCGGCATCGGTGTGTTTGACACCGGTTCCAGCGACGGCGCGACCGCCCGGGGTCTCGGCATCGGCAGACGAACGCCGCCGAGCCGCATCGTGCGTGAATTGAGCCGCCACGCTGTCACGCTCGGGTCGGACCGTTCCACGTTGGAGTTCTCTTGTTCGTACATCGGCGAACTACTGAAGCTGCAGCTGCGTCACCGCAGCTCAGACCAGGCGTCTGTCCGCGTTGAATCGCACGTTTTCCACGCCGACACGGACGTCATGCTCGGTTTCGACAGTGACCGCAGATCGCAGATCGAACTGGACAACATTCGCATCACCGGCATCCCCGACCCGGAGTGGGTTCGTGCCGAGCAGACGCGAGTGGTGTTGCAGCCAGCGAAGTAGGATCAGCGACGCGCGCAAGGAGGCGGAAGGATGCTGGAAGCCTTTCGCTCAGGAGCGGCAGCGTTTGCCCGCCGCTGAAGCGGGTCACATGTTCATGGTGTCCAGCTCGGGACGATCCATCGATTCCACGTAGACCAAATCCGTGTATCGGCGCAACAGCGCCTCGACGCGCGCCAGCAACTCGGCGGGCTTGAACGGTTTGGTCAGGTAATCGTCCGCGCCCGTGTGCAACCCCTGAACCTTCATTTCGGTGGAACTCAGCGAGGAAACGACGAGCGTCGGGATGTGACGTGTGGCGGGCGTGGATCGCAGCCGCCGGCACACTTCCAGCCCATGCATTCTCGGAAGCTCCATGTCCAGCAGGACCAGGTCCGGCGTGTGCTTGATCGCTTCCTCCAACCCGAGCACACCGTCGTTCGCGGTCATGGTGTCGTAGCCGGCTTCCCGCAGATGCAGCTCGATAAGGTTCGCCATGTCCACCTCGTCCTCGATGATGAGGATGAGTTTCTTCTCGTGCTCGACGGCCTGATCGCCCACATGCGGACAGGGGATGATGTCGTTCAGCAGATTCATCTTGGCGCAAATATAGTAGGCGATAGCACCCACAATGAATGCCAATACCGGCGCTGCGGGCACGTTCACGCCCACGTTCGGCAGGATGCCCACAATGAAGCCCAGCAACCACGCAACCCAGCCCGCTGGATTGAAGCCCGCTCGCGGGCCGCT
>JBAZIR010000056.1:0-20915 GCA_041651735.1 Verrucomicrobiia bacterium
GAAGCGTTCGTCTGCGACAACGGCACGGATGCGAAAGCGCAGCGAGGCGTATCGCAGTCGGTCGTGCTCAACCAGAAGACGGCCGCGCCAATCATTGCCGAGGCGTGGAGCAAAGCCGAGAACGTTGGCGGCTCGCGCGACAGCAACTATGCGCTGTATCTCGACCTCGTCTATGCCGACGGTGACCAACTCTGGGGACAGACGGCGCTGTTCAGCGCGGGCACGCACGATTGGGAAAAGCGACAGGTCATCGTCCTGCCGGCCAAACCGATCAAGAGTCTTTCGTTTCACATGTTGCTGCGGACACACACGGGCAAAGCGTGGTTCCGTGGCCCGACGCTGCGGCAGATCGCCGCGCCAGCTGGTTCCATGCTTTTCGACGGCGTGCCGGTGACGCTCGCCGCCAAAGTGCGCGAAGGCTTTCAGTTGCGCGACGTGGCGGCAGGATCGGATTTCCGCAACGAAGCCAAAGACCTCGGTTTGAAGCTGACGAGCAAACGCCAGCGCAAGGCCGGCGCAACCGTCATCGAGGCCGACCTCGCGGACACGACCGCCAGGGATCGCGCCATCACGCTGATTCATTCATCGCTGGTGGCGGGCGACGGCTGGCAATGGCTCGTGAACCCGCGCTCTGCGACGAATGCGGTCGCGCCCGGCGAATACATGAACGCTGCACGGTTCAATGCCGGCGCCAATGGCCGGTTGTCGTACTATCCGTTCGCGGCGATCGCGCGCGGCAGCGAGGGCCTGCTCGTCGGCATTGACGCAGGCTGGCCGGCGTTCTACCGCTGCGGTTTCAACGCCGCGTCGAGCGAGCTGTTCATCGCGTTTGACCTCGGCCTTGCGCCGGAGAAACCGTCAGCGCGCGTGCGGCTTGTGACAGCGAAGTTTGACGGCCGGCTTGGTTTCCGCGGCGCGCTCCAACGCTACTACGAAATCTTCCCCGACTATTTCCGATGCCGCACGCCGGAGCAGGGCGTCTGGATGCCGTTCCACAAGATCAGCAAGGTCGAGGGTTGGGAAGACTTTGGGTTCAAGTTCAAGGAAGGCAACGACGAGACCGCGTGGGACGACGCGCATGGCATCCTGACGTTCCGCTACACCGAGCCGATGACATGGTGGATGCGGATGTCGAAGGAAATGCCGCGCACGATGGAGGCGGCGATCGCGGAGGCCCAACGGCTCGCCGACGCCGGCCAGCCAACGGCGAAAGCCTTGTTCACATCCGGCTACCACGACGAGAACGGCCGCTTCGCCGCGCGACTGCTCGACACGCCGTGGTGCAATGGCGCGGTCTGGAGCATGAACTCGATGCCCGGCATCCAGGGCGATGTCACCGACTGGTCTCTCAAATGGGGATCGGCGGTGCGTGAGAAGGTTTACGGCCCGAATCGCAAAGGCGACCTCGACGGCGAATACATAGACTCCAGCGAAGGCTACGTCACCGACGAACTCGACTTCCGCCGCGAGCACTTTGCCGCCGCGCGGCTGCCGCTGACGTTTTCGCCGGACAGCCGCAAGCCGGCGATTTTCCGCGGCTGCATCATTGGCGAATACAATCGCCAGATGGCCGAGGACGTTCACGCGATGGGCAAGCTGATGATGGCCAACAGCACGCCCATCCGCCTCTGCTGGCTCGCGCCGTGGCTCGACGTGATGGGCACCGAGACGGATTGGAACCCGCCCGGCCAGCGCGGCGTGAAACGCTCCGAAGCCACGGCACACATCTGGCGGCCGATGAGCGACGCCGACCTGCTCTATCGCCGCGCGATGTGCGGGCCGAAGCCGTATTGTTTCCTGATGAACACGCACTTCCCCGCGTGGCCCGTCGAACTGACGGAGAAGTTCATGAAGCGCAGTCTCGCCTACGGCATGTTCCCCGGCTTCTTCAGTGCCGACGCCTCCACCGGCCATTACTTCTCGCAGCCCGCGCTCTACAATCGCGACCGTCCGCTCTTCAAGAAATACATCCCGCTCTGCAAGCGCGTCGCCGAGGCCGGTTGGCAGCCGTTGACGCGCGCGCGCTCAAACCAGCCTCGCATCTACGTCGAGCGATTCGGCGAGAAACTGTTGACGGTCTTCCACGACGCGCCCGGCGCAACCACGCAGGAGCCGCTGCCGGTGACAATCACACTCGAAGGTTTGCGCGCCAAGTCCGCGCGCGAGTTGCTCAGCGGCCGGACACTTGCCATCCGCGACGGGCAGATCGAACTGAGCCTCGTGCCCGAAGACGTGGCAGTGCTGGAACTGGAGTGAGCCGCCGGCAAAAACGATTCGCGCGTCCGCCTCGTGAGAGACGGACGCGCGAGAATCGTTACCGGGCCGTGTTGAGATTCACCGGGAATGTGGGAGGGGCCTCAGCGCCCCGAGAGCGGTTGGAAAGTTGCTGGCTCGCCTGCGCGAAGTCGGGGCGCTGAGGCCCCTCCTACATTCAGAACGCCCGCGAGTTGACCGACTCTTCCAATCACACCACGCCGCTGCCGCTGGCGTCCGCAAAGCCGTTTACTTCTTCTTCGGCTTCTTGTCCCAACCTTGGGCTTTGATGAAGTTCGCGACTTCCACTTTCGGGCCGAAGTTCTCCGGCACGAAGTTCCACTTGGCCAGATACTTGAAAGCGCTGTCCACTTGGATCACTTCGTCCTTCTTCGAGCCAGCTTTGTCGGCGGGCAGTTGTTTCAAGGCCGCGGCGTATTGGCCGGCCATCTGCTCCACCTTCTGGAATGTCGCATCGTCCTTTTCATAAACGAGCGACTCGGCGAAGCGGAGCATTTGCTCGGCAGAGCCTTCGGGTTTGCAGGCAGCGTCCTTGCGGATCGAGGCGGCGATTTCCTTGCGCTTCGCAGCCGTCGCCTTGGCCGAAAGGGGGCCGCGGACACCGCCCTTGGCGGCAGCCGGGGGCAGCGGGCGATACCAGATGTTGCGGAAGCGGACGGGGTTGCCGTGGTCCTGCAGCTTCAGCGGGCCTTTGTCCGGCAACGGGCCGACTTTCGCGCGCGCCCTGTGGCCGGTGGGGCCTTCGATTTGCGTGCGGTCCTGCACGAGGATGCCATTGCAGTAGACGGTGACCCACCCGGGTTGGACGCATTTGTCGTCCTTGTAGACCGGCTTGTGGAAGGTGATGTCGATGTATTGGAACTCGCCCGGCGGGCGCAGCGCGTTAGCCAGCGGCGGGTTGACTCCATACATCGAACAGGCGTACCCGTCGGCATAGGTCTTATTCTGATAATTGTCGAGCACCTGAATCTCAACGCCGAGGAGGAAGATGCCGCTGTTGCCGCGGCCCTGGCTCTCACCCTCGGGCGGCGTCGGCGCGGCCCACTCGACGTGCAACTGGCAGTCCCCGAACTCCTCCTTCGTGCGGACATAGCCGGACTTCGGCACGCACTCCATGTTGCCGTTCCTGACGATCCACTTTGTCGGTTCGTTCGGGTTCTTGTCGGAGCACCACTTCGACAGGCACGCCTCCGTGCCGCCGAATAGGGCGATCGCGTCCGCCGGCGCCTTGGCTTTTTGCTCCAGTTCGCTCACCGGAAGAGGCGCGACCACTTTCGGCTGCGGGCGGTTCTGGTCGTGAATGCACCACGCGTGGCGGTCATCGGGCGGATCGCCGTAGAACGCATGTCCAGTGGAGCCACCCGCCGCGTATGCCGCCGTGGTGAGCGACAGAGCCGCGCCCATCGCAAAGAGAGCAAAGTCAAGTTTCATGACGCGCTGTTGTAAAGGGCGATGGCCCGGAGTGCAAGGCTCGTTTGCGCACTATCGCGCCTGGCTTTTTCCTGCCTGTGGGTATCGTCGCGGTCGGGGCCAAAGGCTGTCCCGGGGCCAACCGGTGGATTCATCTGCCGGTGCGCAAGAAGTGGCTGGCATAAAAATGGTGCGCACGGCAAATTTGGGCTTGCCGTTGCGGCGCAGCCGGGCATATTGCAACAACTCAAGGACATCATGAAAATTCCCATGCCAGTCAGCGCGGTGCTTGCCCAGAAAGGTCCGATGGTCGTCTCCATCCAATCGGACGTTACAGTTTTCGACGCCATCACCCTGATGTCGGAAAAAAACGTCGGCGCTTTGCCGGTGCTCGAAAAGGGCCGGTTGGTGGGGATGATATCCGAGCGCGACTATACGCGCAAAATCGCCCTCAAAGGCAAGTTGTCCAAGGAAACCTCGGTTCAGGAAATCATGTCCCGCCAGGTTAGCGTGGCCAAGCCCGACGACAGTATCGAAGAATGCATGCGGCTGATGACTGATAAGCATGTGCGCCATCTGCCGGTCATGGAGGGCGACAAAATGCTTGGCATCGTATCGATCGGCGACTTGGTGAAATGGATCATCTCGGTCCAGGCCGAGACCATCGAGCAACTTCAGAAATACATCGCCGGTTCCTACCCTGCCTGAGGCTGGGTGCTTTCACCTCTTTATTCCCACCCACTCGTCCGTCCGTCAATGATCATCGCCGTGCGGACCGTGCAGAATCGGCCTGAACTCCATTGTTGATGTGCGTCAACGCGCACTGCAGCACACGCGGCTAGAGTAGGCGCGTGAAACGGAAGATCATCGAGATAGACGAACAGAAGTGTAACGGCTGCGGTGACTGCATTCCCGCCTGCCCGGAGGGTGCCATCCAGCTCATTGATGGCAAGGCCAGACTCATCAGCGACCTCTGCTGCGACGGTTTGGGCGCGTGCCTCGGCCATTGTCCGCAAAACGCGATCACCATCGAGGAACGTGAGGCGATGCCCTACGACGAACGGCGGGTCATGGCCAACATCATCCGCCAGGGCCCCAACGTCATACGGGCCCACCTCGACCACCTTCGCGAACACGGCGAGAACGAATATCTCGCACAGGCTGTCGCCGTCCTTGAGGAGAACCGCATTGAGAACCCGTTTCAACAGGAGGATAGAACCATGCCCCAAACCGAACCCGTCACGCTTCATGCCCCAAGTCCCACGTCCGAAGTTGCACACTCTGCGCCCCACGCCCACGCTGGCTGTCCCGGCGCACGCTCGATGAACTTCTCCGTCCCGTCCGCCGCGGTTCCGGCCAGTGGCGACAACAGCGGCCATTGTCCCTCGCAACTCACGCATTGGCCGGTCCAGTTGCACCTCATCTCGCCCGCCGCGCCGCAATACCGCGGCAAGGACGTGCTGCTCGCCGCCGACTGCGTGGCCTACGCCTTGGCTGATTTCCACAAGAACCATCTCGCCGGGAGATCGCTCGCCATCGCCTGCCCGAAGCTCGACGGCGGTCAGGAAACCTACGTCGCCAAACTCCGCGCGCTCATTGACGACGCGAAGATCAACACGCTGACCGTGATGATCATGCAGGTGCCGTGCTGCATGGGCTTGTTGAACCTCGCCCGCACCGCCGCCGCCCAGGCGTCGCGCAAGGTCCCGATCAAGTGCGTCATCGTCGGCCTTCAGGGCGGAATTCTACAAGAAGAGTGGGTGTAGCGCGAACAGCCCGAATGGGGATCCCCACAAGCTCAAGGCCGCGCGAGCCTATTTCTCCTGCATGATTGTTACGCCATTCCAATCCGCAGGAGGCGGGACTTTTTCGTATGCCACACATCGCTCAACCAGCATCTGTGCGGGCTGGTCGTCCGGTCGGGTCTGAAGGACCGCCCGGAAACACTCTTCTGCCTTTGTCCATTCCCGGCGCAGATACGATTTCATCCCCTCCTCGCATAGCGAAACGAACGCGAGTTGGTCCTGTCCAGCCTGGTCCTTTTCGACAAGCAGTTCGTAGATCTTTGCCCCCGTGCTTTTTCCCTTTACGGCAACCATATCCACCGGACGGGCCACAAATTCATCCCGAACCCTGTCGTAGGTGGTTTCACTGATAAGTATCCTGGTGCCGTAGTGTTTGTTCAGGCCTTCCAGTCGGCTGGCCAGGTTGACGGTGTCGCCAAGGGCGGTGTAGCTCAGCCTGTCCTTGTATCCCATGTTGCCGACAATCGCGTCGCCGGTGTTGATGCCAATGCGCGTCACCAGCGCCGGGAATCCCGCTGCGGCAAAATCGGCGGAGATCTTGTCCACGCGTCGCTGGCATTGAATGGCGGCCCGACAAGCCAGCGCGGCGTGTTTTTCAACGGGAACCGGGGCGCCCCAGAACGCCATGATGGCATCGCCGATGTATTTGTCCACAGTGGCTTGATTGCCCAGCAGAGTGCTGGTCATGGCCTCGAAATAGACACCCATGTTCTGTGCAAGCACTTCGGGCGACAAGCCCTCGGCAATAGAAGTGAACCCCTTGATGTCCGAAAAGAACACACTCAGTTCTCGTTTCTGGGCGCTGAGCACCGCTTCCTTTCGCAGTTTGATCAGTTCCGCAACAAGCTCGGCGGGAACGTACTTCTTGAATGAACGCAGACCGCTTTTCATGTTCTCCAGGGCATTTTTCATCCGGATGACCTCCACGATCCTGGAACGAATGACCGGGCTGCCTCCCAGATCAAATGCCTGGATTCGGGACATGTCAGCCTCCAGCAACAACAGCGGTTTGCTGATCCGTCTGGCGAGGATGACACCCAGCGACACGGCCAGCGCGCAAACGGCCAGACAGATGATGAGAATCATCAGGAGGTAATACCGCTCGTAGTCGAAAACCTTCTGGGCCGTGATGTCCATGCCCAGCAGGGCTTCGAACTCCCCGTTCTTCTTGAAGATCGGCGCGTAGCCGGAAAGAAAAACTCCCCACCGGTCCTTGACGAACTGTTTTTCGACCCGCAAACCATATGGCGGCTGGAACGCCTCGCGCATCAAGCGCGACGCCTCTCCGTATTCATCGCCGATGCGGCTTGCCACTTTGGGATTCTCCTCGGCATCCACAACAAACACGATCCTGCCCCGCTTGTCCTTGCGCACGGTATAGGCAAACCGGATGTCCTTGGCCGTGTCGCGGATCTTCCGCAGATACTTCCGCATCTCCAGATAGGCTGCGGTGCTTTCATCGCCCTTCTCCTGCAATGTGGCATGAAGATCGCCATCGATTCTCAGCGCAGCAATCCCCACGGCGTCTGATAACCGATCCTGCACGCTCTGCCGCACGAAAGATCGGACACTGTAAAACGTGGTCACCCCCAACGTCACGGACGTCAGAATGGCGATGCCAGTAAGAGCTGTCCCCAAGCTGAAGGGAAGAGTTAACCAGCCAGTTTGTTTGTTGTCTTGGTCCAAGGGAGGACTCCATCGAATTCCGCGGGCATCGTAGCCGCGACCTTTGCGAAGACAAGCACGGAATCCCCTGTGACAAACCATCCAACACGTGGTGGCAGAATGGTGCGCCGTTTGCCTCCGAGTTTCGAGCATCTGAAGTGAGACACGACCCGTCCAGACCGATTCATGCGAGTTGCGCTTTCATCTGTTTGGCTTTATTGAAGAGGATTATGGAGTCGGTGGACGCAAAGAAGATGCCAGGGCAGCGTGAGACAGGCGGCGGCGCATTGTTGGTGGTTGTCGACAACGCGTTGGATCGCGAGCGGTTCGGCAGCCGATTGCGCGCGCAGGGATATGTGGTGACGGAAGCTGCTGGTGGCAATGAAGCGATGGGCATCCTGCAACGTGAACACGTTGACCTTGTCCTGCTCGATAACGCGATGCCGGAGATGAGCGGGCCGGATGTGCTGCGCGCGATCAAATCTGACGAACGATTCCAGGACATTCCGGTCATCATGATTTCGGGTGTCGAGGAGGTGGGGGGTGTGGCGGCATCCATCGGGCTGGGTGCGGCGGATTACGTGGCCAGTCCGTTCGATCCGGTATTGCTGAGGGCGCGCATCGAGGCGTGTCTCGAAAACAAACGGCTCCGCGAGCAGGAGATTGCATTCCTTCGGCAGATCCAGCGGGAAAAGGCCCATTCGGATCAGCTCGTGAACGTCGTGATTCCACTGGGCGTCTCGTTGCTGGAGGAGCGTGACCTGAACAGGCTTCTGGAACGCGTGTTGATGGAGGCGAGGAAACTCGCGGGCGCCGACGGCGGCACGCTTTACTTGCGGACTGCGGACGACCAATTACGCTTCATGATGGTGCGCAGCGACTCGCTCAACATCATCATGGGCGGCACGAGCGGCGTCGAGGTGCCGTTTCCTGCGCTGCGGCTTTACGATGCGCAAACGGGCGCGCCCAATCACAGTCACGTTGCCTGCCACGCTGCTTTGACGGGAGAAACAATTAACATTCCCGATGCATATATCGCCGACCAATTCGATTTTCACGGCACGAAGGCGTTCGATCAACAGACTGGCTATCGTTCGCAGTCGTTCCTGACCGTGCCGTTGAGGAACCAACACCGCAAGGTGATCGGCGTGCTGCAACTCATCAATGCAATGGATCCGGAGACGAAACGCGTCATTGCCTTCGATCGTGCCTTGCAGCAATGCGTGGAATCCCTGTCGCAAATCGCAGCGGCGGCGTTGGAGAACCTGATCAGGCAATCGTAGCCGCCGACGGGTGTGAGATTCGCGCGAGACGCGCACGAAACAGGAATGGCGTTTGCGTCACGACTGCTTCGTGTGGTGCCGGCTGCCGCCGAGGGTGAACTTCACGATGGAAAAATCATCGTCGAAAACATCAGAAGCCTGCATGGCTCTCGCGTATTTCAGGACCGTCTCGATTTCCGACTGGCCGTCGGAGGGTGGGCGCGTCAGCATCGTGATTAAATCGGCGATGTCCCACATCGTGCCGTCGGGGCGTGTGATCTCGTAGACGCCATCACTGAAGAGATACAGGTGCGCGAACGGCCCGACCGGTTGGGTGAGTTGCTGGTAGCAAACGTCCCGCCACATGCCAATGACCGTGCCGGGCGCCTTCAACTCCACCACTGCCGCCGACTCACGATTGTCGCCCGTCAACAGAATCGCCGCCGGGTGGCCGCCGCAGGCGTGGGTGATCTCACGCCGGGCTTTGTTGAACACGCCATACCAGATCGTGAAATACATGTCGTTCTGGCGGTCCATTTGGAAGACTTCATTCAACCCGGACAGTACCGCCGCCGGCTTCTTGAAGTTCGTGGCCGCCAGTGTCTGCGACCGGAGCACGTTCATCACCGAAATCGAGAGCAGTGCCGCGCCCACACCGTGGCCGCAGACATCGAGCAGATACATTGCGAGATGATTTTCGTCGAGCCAGTGATAGCCGAATGAGTCGCCACCCAGCGATGTGGAGGGAATAAAGCGCCACTCGGTCTGGATGTCGCCCGTCATCGGCGGCGGCAGCAGTGCACATACGTAGGCGGCGGCCTCGGCCAATTCTGCCGCAAGACGGGCCTGGCTTTCCTGCAGGGCGCAATGCGCGGCGCGTTCCTTCTCGCGCAGTTGCTTTTTCTCCAAACACGAGCGGATGCGCGCGCAGAGCAACACGGGATTGAACGGCTTGGGCAGATAGTCATCGGCGCCAAGCGCGATGCAGTGTGCCACACTGTCCAGATCGTCCAGCGCCGCAATCATGATGACCGGCAATTCACGCCACTGTTCGCTGGACTTCAGTCGCTCCAGCAACTGGGTGCCATTCATCTCCGGCATGATGATGTCCAGCAACAAGAGGTCGAAACGTTCGCGCTCCAGCCGCTCCATCGCCTTGCGGCCATCTTCCACGGTCACAACGGCGAAGCCTTCTTTTTCCAATCGGCGCGCGAGCACGTCGCGGCCCAAAGCGTCATCGTCCGCTACCAGCAGCCGTGGCGCGGCGTTTGCCTGCGTGGCATTGGGAAGGGAATTCACAGGGGAAAGACCGGCATTCTAATCTCAGACCGGCAAAAACGGGGCGATGCCTGTCGGGAAAACTTCTCCCGCTGGGCGCCCCGATGGCGCTCTGGATCGTGTCGGCGTGTCGTTTTGCATGGTTTGTTCGGACTTCGTCGACATCGTAGCCCCGGCTTCCGCGAACACAAGCCCCGAATCCCCCGCTGCAAATCGCGCATCGCTGACAGACAACAGAATCAGCGATGTTTTGGCTGCGTCTCACTTTTCCGGTCGAGAATCGCCGGTTGCGCGAAAGCGCCGCTCATCGTTTGCGGGAGAACGCGGACAGTGCCCGCCTTGTTGCAGAAGTAGAGCTGTGACGGCGAGGACTTGTTGTTTCCGTCGCCGTCGGCCCAAAGCCCGTAGAAATCGGGATGAGCGTCCACGGGTCGCCGCACGTGGCAATGATTGTAGGGGCTGCCTGTGGTGAGTTGCTTGAGTTTCTTCCACGTGGATCCCTGGTCGTTGCTGGTCCACATGGCGATTTCGCCGCCGGTCCTCCACCGTTGGGGGCCGGGTTCCGTCGGACCGATAATCCGCCAGATCCCATCGTCTTCGATGTAGAGCGACCCGCAGTCGAAGTTGTGCGACGACGTGGTGACTGCGTGAAATGCCCAGCGGTCGCCAACCCAATGCGCGACCGTCCATGTCCGCGGCCCGCCGGGTCCCTCGTTGGTCTGCCCCGCGGGCGAGGTCAGGAACAGGATCGCGGGCCGTCCCTGCCGGTCGAACGTCAAGTGCTGCAGGTACACCTGTAAATGCTCGCCCCAGAAATCGCGCACCAGCGCCCGGCACTTGACCTCCCGAATCGGCGGCGTGAAGTCCTTTCCGTCGGCCGTTTGCCAGGTCTTGCCCACGTCGTCGCTTTGCAGGTAGAAGAAATTCGAACGATCCCTCGTTCGCCCGATCCAGTTGTTCATGACTGTGGCCACGCGAGAGCCGTGCGCCCCGGTAAACTGATAGATGCCGTGTCCGTAAGTGTTACCTTCGCTGCCCATCGTCCACGCATTCAACTGGCCGGGCGTTTTCCAGGTTTCACTGTCTGCCAGCTTCTTGCCGTCGGGACTGGTGATCCAAAAGGATTCTCGCGCATGGTCGTATCGAGTGAGAAAGACGAAGAAACCCTTCTTCGGAATCCACCACGGGTTCGGGTAGGTCATCGGCGTCGCGATGACCTGCTCGAAACTCTCGACACTGTAGGGTTTCCTGGCGCGATAGACGTAACCCAGGTCGCTGTGGCCGCTCACGAAAACCCACACATAGCCGCCGCCGTCAACGGAGAGGGTCGGGTTCCTGTAAGCATCGGAGACCTGACCCGGTTTGAGATTCCACTCTCCCCAATCATGGACGATCGTGGGCCTTGGCACCACGTCGCGCTCATGATCGTAATAAGACGCCATGGCCTGCAATTGCCGCTTGCCGGCGACGGTGCCGCCGTAAACAAAGAAAGTCTTCTTAACCTCCGGTCGATACACGGCCGAGGGTGAATGTTGGGAAGGGAACAACGCAAACCCGCCTCCATATTCCTTGCCGCCATACCAAATCCCGCGATAGCCGTCGGCGGTGGGAGAAGTTGCAGGGGGAGATTTCTCACGTTCCGCTGTGGAAAGCAGAATGATGAGCGACATGACCACTAATACGAAGAGGTTCTTTCTCATCAGACCATTCCTTTCATTCCCGGCGGCTGCCGTACGGCTGGATCGAACTCCGTCAGCATCGTAGTCGCGACCCCTGCGAACACAAGCGCGGAATCCCCCGCCGCTGGTGGCCAATCAGATCGTGGAGTCCGAAAATGCGCCCCCGGTTCTCTGATTCTCTTCCAGAATGCGGGTCATGGGTTGGAGATGACGGTCACGGATTTGAGCGCGAGGGAGTGCTTGCCTTCACGGGTGACAATGGCGAAGCCCAGGTCATAGACGCCAGCGGCTTTGAAACGGGTTGTGCGGGGACAGACCGTCAGTTTGATCTCGCACGTCTGGCCGGGAGAAAAGGTCCCGACACGCGCATCGGCATCGCGAATGGTCTTCATGTCGAAACCGAGATTATCAACAAAACCGACAGGCCACAGGCGCACGTCGTGGAAGGTCGTGGAGGAGGTGTTGACGGCTCGCAAAGTGACGATCTGGGTGGAGCCATAGGACATCTGGAGGTTGCAGATGACTTCAGCCTTAATGCGGTCGCCACCGTTTCCCTCGCGATCATTTGGGAGAAAGACACCGTTGTTAGCGCCCCATTCGTCGAACTGTTGGATGGGACGGACGCGGTCGCCCCATCCGGCGGGTTTGTCGCGATTGACCTGGTTTCCATCGGCATCGACGAGGGTGAGAATCTTTGCGAAGTCACGGTAGGCCAGAGTGCTGAAGGCGTTCCATAATACCTCCTGGCGAACGATGTTTTTCAAGTCGGGCCTGAATCTCATGAATTCGCTCATGTAGAGGTGCACCTTGCGACCGGACGACTGGACCATGGCGCGGACGTAGGACGGCTCGCCGGAGTAAAGGTGGAAGGCGACGCCGTCAGCATATTGCAAGACGCCCTCGGCGATGAGAGGTGGAAGCATCTTCCCGGCGTCGGCGACAAGGATCTTGGCGTCAGGGTCGATGACTTTGGCGACTTCATGAAAATGTTTTATCCAGAGGACATAGGCTTTGTAGCCTCCGATCAGTGCATCCTGATCAGGCATGTCAATCTCGTTCATGATTTCATAAATGAGCCCCTTGCCCTTGAGTTTCGTGGCGAGTTGCGCGGCGAAATCGCGCCACGTCTGCCACGAATCCGGGGGATAGAGCCAATGGCGGTTATGAACGTACTGGGGACCAAAATAGGGATCCCCCACGCCATTGCGATTGCCCGGATTGGCGAAGCGTTGAGGGTCATCGCGGCTGGATTTGTCGTGATTGTTCTGATGCAGAGGATGCGACCAATCGGGCGAGCCGCGGAGACAGAGCTGGGTCTGAAGACCATAGTAGGCCAGGTTCTCGACGCCATCGCGGATTGCGTTCAGCGATTCTTCATAATCGCCCGTGCCGCCATTGGCGTCGGAGTTCCAGATGATTGCCTGATGCTGGGTGGCCGGATAGTGGGCATTGCGGTCGTTCCAATACGTGAAAAGACGGACCATGTTAAAACCGGCGGCGCGGAAGAGTTTGTGGGCGCTATCCATGATCAGCTTGGAGACGTATCCGCCCGGAGCTGTCGGCGCATATTCGGGCTGAAACATATTGGCCGCCACACCGACGTAGTGAATGCCGTCAGCCGTCTCAAAAGCATTCCATTCTTCGGTGGTGAAACCGGGCCCGCCGACCGTGGCTGTGGTGATTTCGACGTCGCTGAGCCACACCTCGCCTTGAGCATTGTCGAAAGAGAGAATCAATTCGGCGTTGTTGTTCCCGTTCGCCAGGCGTTTGTGGGGATGTGTGCTGACGACGGCACAGAGGGGCTTGTGTGCGCAGGTGAATCCATTGACGATGGTGTCCGCGCCGCCAAAGTGTTCGAAGCCGATTTCGTAGGGGTCATCGGGATCAAGGATGCGCAGACGCAAGCGACAGGCGCCGCGTGTGAGGTTGTTTCTCAAATAGTATTTCACGCACCAGAAGGCGAGGTCCTTGCCCTTGACCGCCCGGGTGGTTCTTGCGGTGGGGCGAATCGAAAAAGCGGGACTCTTCACCAACCCGCTCGCGCCGGTTGCGGTGATCTTCAATGAATTCTTGTCGAGAGGTTTGACGCGGCGGTCGTTGGCAAGGGTGATTCTCTTGCTCGTCGCGTGATAGCCGCCATCGTTGACGGAGAAATCGGGAACGTGAATATCTTCCGCAGACGCAGCGATGTCGAAGATGGCAATGAGACTGATGAGCGCGCATCCCGGAAGGATGGGGATTCTGATTTCGGGCCACCCGCGTTGGGGACTTCGTATCGGCGTGTTGTTTTGCATGGCTTGATCGAACTTCGCCGGCATCGTAGCCGCGACCCCTGCGAACACAAGCGCGGAATCCCGCGTTGCGAATCACTCGTCGCAAGCAGAGCCAGCCGATCAGATCCGTGTTCGCGCCGGGGGGATTTTTTGCGCTTGCGTCAGGCGGTCGGGCTGCGAAGATGTCGTCAAACAAAAATGAGCCGCCTCGTTTACATTCTTAATGGTCCCAACCTGAACCTGCTTGGCAAACGTCAGCCCGATATTTACGGCCGCGAGACCCTGGCCGATGTCGAGCGCGATTGCCGCGCCCTTGCCGCCGAACTGAAGCTCGACATCCGTTTCCACCAAAGCAACCGCGAGTACGAGATCATCGATTGGATTCACGAAGCGCGCGAAACCGCCTGTGGTATCGTCATCAACCCGGCTGCATTCACCCACACATCGGTGGCGGTGCTGGATGCGCTCAACACCTTCGACGGACCCGTGATCGAGGTGCATATCTCCAACGTCCATAAGCGCGAGGAATTCCGTCACCGTTCCTTCGTCTCGCTGCGCGCGGATGGCGTGATCGCCGGGTTAGGCACGCAAGGCTATCAGCTTGCGCTGCGGCGTGTGGCGCAACTCATCGCCCCAAAGGGCAAGTAGAATGGTGGACGGAGCGAACCCGGTCCGGCTCGCTGTGCTCGGCGCCGGGCTTATCGGCAGCCGGCATATCGAGCACGTCCTGAACGAACCATGCTCCGAGCTGGTGGCGATTGTCGATCCGTTGCCTGTCGGCAAGACGCTGGCGGAGAAGAAGGGGGTTCGTTGGTATCCCGATTTTGCAGCGATCCCGCCCGCTGATCGGCCGGAGGGCGCGATCATCGCGACGCCGAACAAGATGCACGTCGCGAACGGGTTGGAATGCATCGCCGCCGGCGTGCCGATTCTGGTGGAAAAGCCATTGGCTGACAATGTCGCGGACGCGACAAAGCTGGTCGAAGCCGCCGAGAAGGCTGGCGTTCCCCTGATGGTCGGCCATCACCGGCGCCACAATCCGCTGATTCAAGAGGCGAAGAAGGCGATCGACACGGGACGGTTGGGACAGGTCATTTCGGTGCAGGGGACGTGCTGGTTCTACAAGCCGGACGACTATTTCGACATTACCTGGCGGCGGGAAAAAGGCGCCGGTCCGGTTTTCCTGAATCTGATCCACGACGTGGACCTGCTGCGCCATCTGTGCGGTGAGGTGGTTGCGGTCCAGGCGATGGAGTCGAACGCGCGGCGCGGCTACGCAGTGGAGGAAACTGCGGTGATCCTGCTGCGCTTCGCCAGCGGTGCGTTGGGCACAGTCAATGTCTCCGACACGATCGTCGCGCCCTGGAGCTGGGAGTGCACGGCCGGGGAAAATCCCGTGTATCCGCATACCACGGAAAGCTGTTACGTCATCGGCGGCACACGCGGGTCGCTGACTGTTCCGTATCTGGATCTGTGGCACAACCCGGCGAAGCCAAGCTGGTGGGAGCCACTGGCGCGCGAGCGCCTGTCGTTCAAGGGCAAGGACCCGCTGGGGCTGCAAATTCAAAACCTGTGCAATGTCATCCGGGGCCGGGCGCAGCCGGTTGTCTCTGGACGCGAGGGGGTGAATGCACTGAAGGTCATCGCCGCAGTAAAAGAGGCCGCCGCGACGGGCGGCAAGGTCAACGTCTCATTGTGACCCGCACCCTCGATTTCACCCTGGTCGTCGACGGGGTGTCGAGTCTGTCTTAAGGTTTGGGCGCAACGACGACGCTATACATGCAGAAGGTCCCGCCCTTCATGCGTTTGAATTCCGGGTCTTCGGCCATCTGTTTCGACAGGTTGCCATTGAGCGTAATCGCGCCGGCGGGGAAATCCTTCGCGAACAACGTGAAGTAACCTTTCAGGGTTGTCGCGTTGGTGTCTTGTCGCGTCACTTTCCAGCGCGTATCCGTGAATTCCCGAAGCCAGCCTGGCAGAAAGCGGAGCTTGTCGCCATAGACCACATATACCGTCACCGGCACGTTGACGCGGAAGGTCAGGCACGGCTGATCTTCGGAGATGAATTTGTCATTGCCGGCGGTTTTGATCACCGTTTTGCCTTTGAGGGACTCCGGAATGAAATTGAACGTGTAGTCGCGGTCAATGTATTGCAGACCGCCGGGAACGAAACGTCCGGCCTCCGCCACATACGGTTTCCCTGACGCAGCGCGCAGTTCGGTGATCGCCAGTTCCTCCGCCATGCCGGTGGGCGCGAGCCCGATCAACAGCAACAGCACCCCAATGGTTCGGAACCCGCCGTGCGATAATAGTGTGTGAATCATGGATTTTCCGTTTGGTGTGAATGTTTACAGCGATTTGCAGGCATGGATGCCACCTACGCGCTCCACGGCTCGCGCATTGCCCGCGAGCGGGGCCCGGCTTGACTCAATACCCTCGGTAAACTCTGTCCAAGTCGCGCAATATCCCAATCAAAGCACATCGTCCGTCGTCGAGGTTCAAGTGCCATGTTGGAGCCTGACTGTCTGTTCTTGACGAACGGCGCTGCCTTAGAACCCGGCAGATTTCGCATATTCTCTCCACTTTTGAATAATCTGCTGTTCAGGGATGCCGCCAATCATCGAGGCACCGTATGAGTCAAGATTCGTCAAGCGCCGCAGCGCCATCTCCACATACGCCTTGTAATATGGGCCCATTGTTGGTTCTGCGGCCAGAGTCGTGTAAAGGGTGATCAGTGCAGGCACATCGCGTTTGTCCACGTAGAGTTCGAGCGTCCGAAGCGTTTCACTCAGCGGCAATCCCGGTTCCAAAGCCTTCTGGTTCTCCTCCAAGCTTCTATGCATGTCTAATAATTGCAGTGTCATCTTGGCCCCTGCAATGGCTTCAATGAGCAACTCGCCACATCGACGTTGCTTGTTCGATTGCCACCATGCATCCCAATCTATCACAGCCGTCGGCTTGAAGATCTCGCCAGAGAAACCGAAGTATCTGCCCGTAATCTCCCGAAGGTGGCGAAAAGCCACATTACAAGATGTTACGTTCTTATCTCGTAGCAGGATTAGGTCGCGTTCCACCGCCTGCCTGAACCATTCGTCGCGAGAGCGATTCTTGTTATCTTGCCACCATTCGCTCCAGATTTCCGACAGCATCTTTCCGGCAGGGGCGTCCTTTATCAGAGCCTCGGTTTTTTGGAACGTCGCCACACTAAGCCAATGATTGGCTTGCCTCGAAATAGCGGACGATCCCGAACGGTAGGCGTTTACTGAACCCGTGAGAGGAATCACATGGGCAATGAGGCATGTAGGATGGAGGCGAGAGATCGCGGTGAAGAGAGTTCTTTTGTCTTCGTCCGACTCGGATGACAAGATGCGAGCCGCCGGCTCCTCGGCCACGGCTTCTTCGTGAATCTGGAACAAAGCAGCGATGGCCCGAGCGCGAACCCAGATATTCTTGTCCTGAAGCACGCGGATCAAGACCGGTTTTACTTTCGGAGAGGAGATTTCCTGCAACCCATGAACGGCAGATGCGCGCCATGTTGCGTTGGTATCGTCAATGAGTGCCGTCAACGGCTCAATGGCATTTTCACCCCCTGCACACAACGCCCCCCAAGCCATGTTCAACTTTCTGCCCGAACCGTGCCGGACAGTGTCGATCAATTCCGGGAAGGCATCTTTACCTAAACGCATAAGGCCCACAAAGTCTTCGTTCTGCAGACATTTTTGTGTGGGATTCTTGGGCGCGAACTTCACCACCTCTTTCCCTTTGATCATTTGCCCCGTTGTAATGTCGAAAACAAATGTCTCGCCCGCGATCCGTGTCATTCGAGGTCGGTTGTTTACGCGTTCAATCTTCAAATCAGCCAGGACCGTGACACTCAGATGTTTCTTTGCGTCGTCGAAAGAGACGTTCTCCCGCCACTCGAAATGGGAAACGCTATGGGGCAGGCTCAAAGGGTCTGACACGAGCTGGTTGATCTTGTATTCACGCTGGAGTTTCCCGTCGGCGTAGAAAGCGACAGCCAGATTGTCGCTGTTGCGGGCCCAAGGTCCCATCCTGACCAAGTGACGGCCATCAGAACTTACATAGACCTCGAATGAATGCCAATCTATAGTCCAAAGCGGTTGATCTGGATTGCTTTTCAGATACAAACCGGCTTTAGGATACCGAGAGCGGATTTCGCTGTTGAACCTCCCAAAAGGCGTGCGAGAAAGTACGACCATGACATATTTTCCGTCAGCTACCTCTTCAACGTAGTCTCTAGGTGCCACTTCGCTGTCGGCGTGGATGTTAACCACTGTCCCGAAAAACAAGGTCGCAAGCCCAAAAACAGCGCGTCGAAGGACAGTAATCAGTAAATGGTTTGTTGTCATGGATGCCACCTACGCGCTCCACGGCTCGCGCATTGCCCGCGAGCGGAAACGATTGGCTTCTGGATCGTTGATAAACTCCGCCTTGACCGGATCGAATTTCAGGCTTCGCTTGAGCCACATGCAAATGTTGGCGGCATGCACGGTGGTCATGGAACGATACATGACCTCTGGATTGGCCACCGTGAGCCGGCGCGACTTGATGCAGTCGAGAAAGTTCCGCGCGTGGTTCATCGGACACTGTGTGCGAGCCACGTAGTCGGCAATCACCTTCTTGAAGCCGCCCAACAGGGCGGGCGAGGAAGCGCGCGAGGAGTCGTGGCTGTCCCCCGAGTTGGCGACCCAACCCTCGCTGCCGTCAAACCGCTGGCCGGAATAGCCCGGCCAACATTCGTTGCTGCGCGCCAGGATCATCTTCACCCCGTTGGCAAAGCGGGTGACCAGACCGTCGCCATACGGGTTGTCCACATATTCGTATTCGATTGCGGAAGTGTGCTGCGCGCCGATGCCTGCCTGGACCTGGACCAACGTGTGCGCGCCCCATTCGCCGATGCAACTGGCGTGGAAATCGTAGTGGCCTCGCCACCTGCCGTGAATGTAAGCGGAGTTGTAAGGCCGCCACGGACTCGGGCCGAGCCATGCATCCCAATCCACTTCATCCTTCGACGGCTCCGGTTCCGCAGGCAGCCAGTCGTGGCGCATCAGCGCATCGTCCCACGGGGCGATCTGCGCATAGGCCGTATGCAGTTTCCCAAGGCGGCCGGAACGGGCCATCTCAATGCCGAACACGCGACTGGCCATGCTCAGGCCCTGGGTGCCGCTCTGATATACGCGCCCGTATCGTTGCGCCGTTTCCACCACCTTCTGGCCTTCGGCGATGGTCATGCACGAGGGTTTTTCGCAGTAAACATCCTTGCCAGCCCGCATCGCCATCACGGATGCCAAGCCATGCCAGCGGTCGCCGGTGGCGATCAACACCGCGTCAATATCTGCGCGCAGGGCGAGAAACTCGCGAATGCCGGGATACATCGCGCAGTCCTTGTTGCCATACCTGTTGTCCACCAGATTCTTGATCGCCTCGCGCCGGATTTTTCTGGCGTCGCAGATGGCGACGAATTGCACATCCGGCTCAACGAGCATCGAGTTCAGATCGGTCGTGCCCCGCCCACCTAGCCCGATGCCGCCCAGAAGAATGCGTTCGCTGGGCGCTACGGCTCCGTCCCTGCCGAGAGCGCGCGCGGGGATAAGAAACGGCATGGCAAGCACGCCGGCTGCGGCGGTTCTAAACACTTCCCGCCGCGTCAGCCGCGCCGGGTTTGAACGATGGGACTGGGTTGTCGTTGCGCGCGCTGGGTTGGTCATGTCGGGTGCTCTTGTGGAGGTGGTTTACGGCTTCATGAAATCATTGGCTTGTGGAGCGGCCTGCTCGATGTTTGGCGTGATGTTGGCGTCCACCTTCCCCAACACCCACGACAACCCACCCAACAGGATCTGTGCGAACATTTTGCTCGTCCACACGTCTTCGCGATGGCCCAGGGAGGTGTAGAACACGCGCCCCTTGCCGTGCATCCGTGCCCACGTGGATGGGAAAGGCGGCCGATCGTAACACCGCCGGTCGGCCGGCTTGTCCTTGTTCATTCCCGCGCAGTCCTGGACGAGGATCACATGGAGGTTCTTGGCGAAATGCATCAGGGAGAACCATTCCTCCATCAGGGAAAACGATTCACCCAATCCTTGCGCGCCAGGAAACTGCGGCGAGGACACCTTGATTCGCGCCACCTGCTGGCTGCCGTGTCCCAGGCAATCAGCTCCACCGGCTTCGGGCAACAGCCAGAGGCCGGGATGGATCGCCACGAAGGGTTTGCCGCCACGCACGGCCGCATCGAGGCGCTTCCAGCCGCGATCGGAAAGAGGTGCGCTGTGATCCTTGCTGTCCGGCTTCATCAGGTCGGCCGGTCTGCCGCACGAATACGAAACGATGGCTGCGTATTGATCCAGATCGCCGTCGAAGACCGTTCCGTCCTTGGTGCATTCGGCCTCGCAGTCAAGTTGCCGGACCATGTCCGCGAACGTTCGCTCGGCCAGCGACAGCGATTTGCCCTCGCGATGGACGACGGAATGCTCAAAGAGCACGCTGCGGCTGAAAAAGAGAATGCGGCGCCGGCGCGGGTCGGTTGCGGGGTTGGCAAGGGCGGCGGACCCGCCGAGCACCCATGCGGCCAGGGATTGTAGAGCTTGTCGGCGTTTCATTGGCAGTGACATGAGAGGGGATAGAGGTTTTGTTTTTACCACCTGTAAAGGCGGTGCTGATTTACGGCCTGTTGGCAAAACCCAACTGCACGGCGCTCGAACGGCGCTTTCAATGACGCCAGCGTATCGTCTTGCATGGCCTGATTGAATTCCAGCGGCATCGTAGCAACAGCTACCGCGGACGCAACCACAGAATCCTCCGCTATGAGTCGCCGGCTATCGCGGCGGTCCGCCGATCGAGTCGAAGCGGACATGGACCAAACCGCCGGCGCCCCAAATCTTCGTGACGTGGTTGCAGGCCGCCAGAAGGTCCGCGTCGGAGACCCAGTAGGGGGAATACCACTCCCGATCCACATCGAGGATCAGAACGCGATGGGTCGCGCTGTCGTAGGCCCCAATTGGCGAGACGTGGGCGTAGGGTCCCCCTCCAGCGCCGGTCAGATCATCCTGAACGAAATGGACCAGCAGGAAATCCGACGGATTCTCTTCGTTGGCCCGAAGGATCTCCTGGAATTCCTTCAAGGAACGCGTTTGGAATCTGTGGGCTGCGACTTGTGCGCGGACGTTCTGGCTGCGGGCCGTTTCCTCGACCGCGATTCTGAGCTCGTCCAACGCAAGCCCGTGCTTTCCTTGAAAACCTTCCTTGGACACC
>JBAZIR010000057.1:0-20786 GCA_041651735.1 Verrucomicrobiia bacterium
GTTCGCAGTCCTCTGCAGGGGGCCAGTCCGGCATTGTGGGTGAATCGCAATGGAATGGAACTTCTTTGCAGTTTCGAGTCAGACAGGGGGCGAGTGGACTCTTTCTCGCTCAGTCCTGGCGACTATCATGTGCGAGCAGTTCTACAGGGTGGACTTCTGAAGGCGGGGCATTACTCCATCACGGTGGGGTCTGGACAGGTTGGACGCGGTCCGTTCGACTTGCATAAAGACGTTATGTCTTTCCAAGTGGAAGCTCTAAGTGAGGATACGAGTTCGAAGGGATACGACCAAAGACGAGGAGGGGTGATTATTGCTCCCGTCATCTGGGAGCGTGATTGCGAGGCTACTGAGTTGCCATGAGCATGCGTGATAGGTTGAAAAACTGTTTCAAATACCTGCGGGTTTTGGCTGGCCGTTTTGTGATCATTCCACGTTTGGATGATCTGGAGCGCTCTCTATACGATCATATCCGCTTCGATACCATCATTCGGAAAGCAGCCCTCACTGTTTCGTCGGAGTGCATGGATGGGGATTACCTGGAATTTGGCGTTTATCAGGGGGCTTCCTTCATCAAAGCCTATCATTCTTTACGCGAGATCTACGTGTGGCGGTTCACTGACTCTGAACGAATCCATTCTGAAACTCATCGGCAGAAAGTGCGTCAGGCGTGGGAACAGATGCGTTTTTTTGCGTTCGATTCGTTTGAGGGACTGCCTGCCCCGATGGAAATCGATCAGCAGACGCAGAATTTCACGAAAGGCAAGTATGTTTGCGCAGAGGATGTTTTCCGGGCCAACCTCAAAGCATCGGATGTGGACCTTGGCAGGGTGGTGACAGTGCCCGGCTTTTTTGACCAAACCTGCAATGCCGAGACCGCGCGCCGTCACAACCTGCGAAAGGCCTGTGTTGTTCACATTGACTGCGACTATTACGATTCAACGCGGGTGGTGTTGAACTTCATTCGACCCTTGATCCAAGACGGGACAGTCCTGATTTTCGACGACTGGTTTTGCTACAAGGGAAACCGCATGTTGGGCGAGCAGCGGGCGTTTTATGAATGGCTCAGCTCAATGCCAGACTGGACAGCCACCGAATACCAGCGCGAAGGCCATTCCCGAAACAGTTTCATCATGAACCGCAATCTGCCCGCCTCCAGCGATCAGACAAGGGGGATGGGAACTCGCGCCTGAGTTCTCATGTTATCGATCAAGCGGGAAGATGGTGGAAGGCGAGCGAATGTGGGTGTGGGCGTTTTGCCGAGGGTGGCGCAGAGGCGTATGCAGTATTGAATGACTATGAAAATTGCCGCTTTGCTTACAGGTCGTGGCAATAACACTCTTAAAGACAAGAATGTGCTGCCAGTGTTTGGGAAGCCGCTGCTTTACTATCCGGCGATGGCTGCGCGCGGATCGCGCCATATTCAGGACTTCTACGTGAGCAGCGACGATGAGAACATACTGGCAGCTGCGGCGTCGCTCGGCTACCAGCGCATCCGGCGTCCTGCTGAGTTGGCCCGGCCGGATTCCCAGCACGTGGATGCCATTCGCCACGCGCTCGGGGAAATGGCAGCACGCAACAACCATCCGGATATCGTCGTGGTCTTGCTGGCCAATCAAGTGGCAGTCACGACGCAGTGGATTGATGATTGCCTGGATATCATGCTCAAGGACGAACGGGTCTCGGCTGTGGTGCCGGTTTACGTCGAGATGGATCATCATCCGTATCGTGCCAAACGCCTGAATGAAGAAGGGTTCCTCCAGTCATTTTTCGATTTCGGCGGGAAACGGATTTCCACAAACCGACAGGATCTGCCGCGCAATTTCTTCCTATGCCACAACTTCTGGGTGCTCCATACCGAGCGGGCGCTGCAATGTCCGAACGGCGATCCTCCGTGGAGCTTCATGGGCCGCACGGTGAAACCCTACATGGTGGATGAGAGCGTGGACGTTCATACGGAGGAGGACATTGTTCGTGTTCAGCGATGGTTGCGCACCCATGGCATGGTGCCGGCAGATTGGAAGGATCTCATTCCAACGCCTGATTCAGATGCCAACCCGTTAAAGTAATGTCTGCGTGTAACGATCGACCTTGGGCAGTCCTCACCACGGGGGCTACTCAATTGCTCACCTGTTTGGCAGCCGCTCGCCAGCAGGGTGTCGCGTTTGAACAACTGGAGGTGTGGTCTTCCTTCAAGCCCCATCCTCCGCTTGTGGCGTTTATCCAGGAGATTTGCGGTGCGTTCCACGTGCCTTATCGCGGGCATCTACAGGACTCGGTTGATTTTGTTTTGTCGCGTCGTCAGATGGTGGCGCATCCGTCGGATTGGCGCTGGATATTCGATCCGACTTCGCATGCGAGGCGTGAGATTCTCAGGCAAAACCCGTTTTTGGAGCCTCTGGTCGGCAAGAAGATCATTACTCCTTTCAAACCCTATGACGACCTTTCCCTGATGCTTTGTGCGCTTCGATATCCAAGGGTGATTTATGTCGCTGACGGACCGTTGGTATTTGGGAACTTCGGCTCGGCTCGCAAGAACTGGATCTGGCGTGGCGTGAAAAACCTTGCGGCACAATTGCCGAGCACGGAAACCATCCTTTGCCCGGCCTTTCTTGAAGAATCCACCCGCGCTGTCGGGAAACCGCTGGTTGTGCCTCAAGATTTGATGGATGCGTGCTATGCCCGCATTGCTGGACTGGAAGAGGTTAAACAAGTGGTGGCGAAGCTAACGACGGCCATCAACCGGACGGACGGCGCGCTGATCTTAAGTCAGAACCTGTACGCTGGGCTTGCGACCCCATGCGAGGATATCCGCTACTATGCTGAGCTCGTTGCGCACGCTGTGAAAAATCACCAGGGGCCGGTTGTGTTCAAACCACATCCTCGTGACGAAGCGGACAAGTTGTCCGCGATTAGTGATTTGTGCCGGCATTTGCCCGCGAAACCAGCGTTTCTTTCCCAGAAAGAAGCGTGTGTGCCGGTCGAAGTGCTTGCCTCCCTGCTTCGCCTTGACGGGTGGCGGGTCTATGGCGCCTGCACCTCTGCTTTGATGAGTTGTCGTGACATGTTGGGCATGGCGCCAGTGTGTGTGACTTCGTCACTGTTGCCAGAGACCACCAACCTTGTCATTCGGGAGTTTGCCGGGCGTTTTCAACTGCGCTTGGAGGATCTGGTTGCAGTTCCGCTGTCGCAAGATGGAGGCGTGAAGGTTGGTCAGGGCAACCCATGAAGGAACTGCCGCACGAACTCGCATGGGGGCAGAGAGAGGGTGAACGAATCTGGACTGGAAAAGCGGCTCTTTATTTGGCGCTCGGCCTGATTCCGTGGATCATCACCGTGTTTCTCCTTTTGTCGCGATTGGGCTACGCGGCTGAGGATTTACGCCAATTACAGCTTGCTCCTTTCGGCACGGATGAAACGTGGGTTGCCAGCGAGGTTGATAAGGCAGTGGGTTTGGGCAAACCACTGATCATGCACATTTACCCTGACCTCTATTTTTTGACTGCGTGGGTGCCATTGTATGTGTGGAAGACTGTTCACTCCGTTGCCATGGCCGATGTCATCGTATGTCTCAGAATCGTGAGCCTGCTGTGCTTCGTGATGATTGGCGTGTTTTCCACGCTGGGAATCGCGCGGCTTCACGGCGCCCGGAATGGGTTTCTTTTCTCGCTCCTGTTTTTTGTCTTGTGTGCGACTCCTGAATTGGTGGGCCGATCCACGGCTTGCCAGCCTGATCTCATGAACCTGTGCGTGTTCACCGCGTTGTTCCTTTGTGGCATGGAACTGGTTCGCAGACCCACGGCGCCCGTTGTGGCTTTGTGTGGACTCGTGGCGGGCGCAGGCATGGCCGTCAAGTTCAGCACGGTGCTGGTGCTGCCAGCTTTGGCATTGGTGGTGGCATTGCACGCATTCTCGTTGGACCGTGGGCAAATCTGGTTTCACGCGCGTCAATCGGCACGCATCAGTCGCTGGATCGTTTTTGCGGGTGTCGTCGGTCTTGTGCTCTTGTCCATAGTGGCATGGTTGGCCTCTCGGCACGGCAGCAGTCTGGGATGGTTGCCCGTTCCAGCAGGCGTCTCTAATCTGGTGGGAATGGCCAGCTACATCGTGTGTGCCGTGATGCTGCTGGTGGCGCTGTGGGCGGAGAAAAGCCTGCGAGAGCCATCAAGCCGTTGGGTTTGCGTCGTGCTGTTCGTCGGGCACCACGGGCTGCTGATGGCGCTGACCTTTGTGGTCGCGTTCTACCTCTGCGCTCCGAATCAATGGTTTCACCTGCGCTTCCTGTCCGAGATCGGCGCCAGCGCTGACATGACGACCGCGGCAACTGGCGTGGGGTCTTCGTTCATCAAGTTCAACCTTGTCGAGGTCGTGTGTCCGACTCTTCTGGCGCTGGCTGCGGTGGGCGCCCTCCTGGCGGTTCGCACGTGGTGGACGGGACGAAAGAAGGCGCTCGTTACGGACGAGGTGCTCGCACTGGTCTGGGCAATGATTGTCATCGCCTACCTGGTTTTCCGCGTTGCCAAGACCCGCGAGCGATACGTTTACCCGGCGCTTCCGGCGTTGGTTTGTCTCGCTTGGTTTACGGTCCGTTGGGCGATCGGCCTTCTGGAACGTGTTCGGTTCACTTCTCGATGGGTGGCCGCCGCGGTGGCCGTGGGTTTGATGGGCGCGCAATGTTCCGTCCTCGCGCGGGAGCATGTGCGCAATACCGCGGAATTCGTCGCCCTCGACAAATTGAATGGTTCAGAAGTGGGGCGTTGGTTGCAGTCCAATGTGCCGCACGAGACCTCGATTCTCTGTTCTGGCGGTGCGCACGTTCCACTGACGTTTTCCAAGGTCCACGGTCTCGGAGTGGGGGATCCCTTCAACCATTTGAAGCAATCCCGTCCTGAATTCATCGTTCTCCGTGACGCGATGAAAGCCCACGCGGCTGCTGTGCCTGAAGGTGGGTTCGACGAGTTCTTTCTTGTGCCTGGCACGCGTTCACGGCAGTTCTACGCAGCGCTCGACAACGGTTCGCTCGGGTTCAGCCCCCTGCGTGATTTTCGGAACCTCCAGGGTCCGGGCTTTGTGGTTTACAAGCGCGTGGGTGCTCTCCCCGTGGAATCGAAAACACCCTAGTTGCTTCGTGCCGGTCCTTATGTTAGCAACCGTCGTCAGACCATGAATCCCAATGAATTGACCGTGCAGTCATTGCGCCGGATTATTCTCGATCAATCCTTCCGCGCCCGGGTGGGACACATTGGTTCGGCCTTATGCGTGGCTGATCTCGTTCATGTGCTTTACCACCGTATTCTGCGGGTGTCGTCACCGGAGGATCCTGATCGGGATCGATTTGTTCTGGCCAAGGGACATGCGGCCCTTGCGCTTTACGGAGTCCTCTATCAAAAGGGATGGCTTACGAAGGAACAACTGGACAGCTACTGCGGCGACAACTCGCTGCTGGGTGTGCATCCCGAGCACGGTCTGCCGGGCGTGGATTTCGCCTCCGGGTCGTTGGGGCAGGGGTTGTCCGTGGGTGCCGGCGCGGCCCTGGCAGCGCGTCTTCAGAAGTCCTCCCGGCGGGTTTACGTGCTCATGAGCGACGGCGAGTGCAACGAGGGGGCTTGTTGGGAGGCCGCGATGTTTGCGGCGCACCGGGGTTTGTCAAACCTGACAGCGATTGTGGACGTGAACGGGCAACAGGCCCTGGGTTACACTCGCGATGTGATGAATCTTCAGCCGCTGGCAGACCGTTGGAAGGCTTTCGGTTGGTCCGTGGCGGAGATTGATGGTCATGATACAGCGCAGATTGAGACTGCGATGAAACCGGGAAGCGACCGTGCGCCGCGCGTGGTGTTGGCCCGGACCACCTTTGGTAAAGGCGTCTCCTACATGAAGGACCAGATCAAATGGCATTATTGGCCAATGTCTGATGACGAATACAAACAAGCGGTGCGGGAGATTGGAGGGCAGTCGTGAGAGCCGCCTTCATACAAACTCTTACCGAACTGGCAGCGCAGGATGAGCGCATCCTGCTCCTCACGGCGGACCTCGGCTATCTGGCCATCGAGCCGTTCGCGGACCGGTTCCCGGATCGCTTTTTCAATGTCGGCGTGGCTGAGGAGAATATGCTGGGTGTCGCAACCGGGCTTGCGGATTCCGGTTTCATTCCGTTCGTCTATTCCATTGTTCCATTTGCGGTGCTGCGGCCGTTTGAGTTCATCCGCAACGGTCCCATCATGCACCACCTGCCTGTGAGGATCGTGGGCGTTGGGGGCGGTTTTGAATACAGTCATAATGGACTGTCGCATTTTGGAGTCGAGGATGTTGGGGTCATGCGGACCCAGCCTGGAATACGTGTTGTGGCGCCGGCGGATCATGAACAGACACGAACTGCTTTGCGCCGGACCTGGAATGTTGCGGAACCTGTTTACTACCGGATCGGCAAGGATGATCGGACTGTCGTGACCGGTTTGGAGGGACGCTTCGAGTTGGACGAGGTCCAGACAGTGCGGCCTGGCCGTGATGTGGTGATCGCGGCCATGGGCAGCATCGCGCCCGAGGCGGTGGCTGCCGCTGAGCTGCTTCGCGAACAAGGGGTGGATGCGGAGGTGATCGTCGTGGCCTCGATTCATCCGTCACCAGAACAAAGCCTGCTGTCGGTGCTTCGGCGTTACCCGGTGTGTGTCACGGTCGAGGCCCACAATCTTTCCGGGGGGCTTGGATCGCTCGTGGCAGAGGTTATCGCGGAGTCGTCGGTATCCTGCCGTCTGGTCCGCTGCGCGGTGCGCGAACTGGCCGCTGGTGTCACCGGCAGTCAACGCTTTATGCACGAACGGTCGGGGCTGGATCGCGCTGCCATTGTGCGGCGCACCCTGGAGGCTTTGAAGTCTGGAGGCAACGTATGAGTCCACACCCACGGAAGATCAGTGCCATCATTGCCTGTTACAGAGATGCGCAGGCCGTGCCGATCATGCACCAGCGGCTCACGGCCGTGTTTCAGAAGATCGGAGTGGACTACGAAATCATTTTCGTGAACGACGGCAGTCCGGACAACGCCGCCGAAGTTCTGGCGGAACTGGCCGCACGCGACGCCAGGGTCGTGGTGATCCAGCACACGCGAAACTTCGGTTCACAGAGCGCTTTCACCAGCGGGATGAAGATTGCCACCGGAGACGGGGTGGTGTTGCTGGATGGAGATCTTCAGGATCCACCGGAGGTGATCGAGGCTTTTTACCAGAAGTGGTTGGAAGGCTTCGATGTGGTTTACGGAGTTCGCGTGCAGCGGGTGGCCACGCGCTTCCTCCAGGTTTCCTACAAACTCTTCTATCGCTTCTTCCGCGCCGCCTCCTACGTGCCGATGCCGCTGGATGCAGGCGATTTCTCCCTGATTGACCGCCGGGTGGTTGAAGCGTTGAATGCGCTGCCGGAGAACAACCGTTTCATGCGCGGATTGCGGGCATGGGTTGGATTCAAGCAGACCGGCGTGCCCTATGTTCGGCCGGAGCGGGTGTTTGGACGCACCACGAATTCGTTGCTCAAGAACATCGGTTGGGCTCGCAAGGGCATTCTCTCGTTCTCCTATGCTCCGCTCGATCTAATCACGGTGTTCGCCTTACTCACGGTGGCGCTGGCGCTATTGGGCATTGTATTCCAAGTGGTCAGCCGCATCTTCATGCCGGATGCAGTGCCCAAGGGTGTGACCACTCTCATCGTTCTCATTCTTTTCCTCGGGGGCATCCAACTCTTGTGCTTGAGCATCATTGGCTCCTATCTGGCTCACATTTACGACGAAGTGAAGAGACGCCCATCGTTCATTGTGGACCGCATTCTCAACGATCCCCGGTCGAAGAAGCCGGCGGAGACCAGTACGTCCGACAAGCGTGAATAACCCGCAGCTCATCCCGACCCGGTGTGCGGTTTGCGAAACCGCCGACGCTGCCCGGGAGGTTTATCCAGCGAACTTCAGCCTGGAGGATCTGAACCCGGCGGTGTTCTCGGCGCGTCGCATGCCGGATCGAATCCACTATCGCATGGTGCGGTGTCTGAACTGCGGTTTGCTCCGATCAGATCCGGTGGCGAATGAGGAGACACTAGCCAGGTTGTACAGCAAGAGCACGCTCGACTACTCCGACGAGATTCCCAACCTGCGTCTGACCTATGGGCGCTTTCTGTCGCGACTGTTGACCTATGTCTCCAAGCCGGCTGCGTTGCTGGAGATTGGTTGCGGGAATGGTTTCGCCCTTGAGGAAGCCTTGCTGCGCGGATTCTCCAAAGTGCGCGGCGTGGAGCCCAGCCGTACAGCCGTGGCCGCGGCCCCGGCCGCCATCGGATCCAACATCGTTTGCGGCATGATGCGCCCGGGCCTTTTCGGCGAAGGCGAATTTGATGCCGTCTGCATGTTTCAAGTGCTGGACCATATTCCGGAACCCGGCCCGTTGTTAGCGGAGTGTTTCCGTGTGCTCAAGCCCGGCGGGGTGATGTTGTGCATCAACCATAACAGTAAGGCTCTTTCGGCCAGGGTTCTGGGTGAGTTCAGCCCGATTGTTGATATTGAGCACGCCTATCTCTACAGCTCTTCCACAATGAGACAGTTGTTCCTGAAGCACGGATTCCGGATTCTGGCTGGTGGTTTCATGTTGAACACGATCTCTATGGCCCACTTGATTCATTTATTCCCGCTGCCTCGTGGTCTGAAAACATGGCTTCTTGAAGGGGTGTTGGAGAAGACGTTCCGCCGTTGGTGCATCCGGTTGCCGCTCGGGAACCTTTTCCAGATCGCTCAACGTCCATAAAGTGTCAGGAAGGCGGTCGCATGTCTGGCAACAAGTCATTTGAACGCAACGTCTCAGTCTTCAATCAGGACGCTGCCGAGAATAGGGGATACGGTTACACAACCGGCCAACAACTCAGCAGTCGTATGGCCACGGCTCGCTCTGCCGATGTGATTCTGGAGCAAGCCCGCTTTGAAGGCCGGCGGGTTCTTGACATGGGTTGCGGGGACGGCCATTTCACACTGCAATTCTGGGATCGTGGCCGTCCATTGGAAATGACCGCTGTGGATGCGGCTCCGGAAGCGATCAAGCTGGCAGATTCCAGACGCGAAGGGCGCGCGATCCGCTTTGCTGTGGGGGATGTGCATCGGCTTCCGTTCGCAGACAACTCCTTCGATATAGCTCTGATGCAGAGCGTGCTGCACCACGACGACACGCCGGAGGATATCGTCCGGGAGGCCTTCCGGTTGGCGCCCGAAGTTATCATCCACGAGCCAAACGGGAATAACCCGGCACTGAAGATCATTGAGCGGGTTTCCCGTTATCATCGGGAGCACAACGAACGTTCCTACTCCACCCGGCAATTGCAGCATTGGATCCTGGCTTGTGGCGCGCGCGTGGTGTGCACGAGATTTGCGGGATTTGTTCCCATGTTCTCTCCGGACTGGATCGCGCGACTGATGAAACGTGTCGAACTTGCCATGGAATCGTTGCCGCTCGTGAACAGCCTGTGCTGCGCCGTGGTCGTGCTGGTAGGGCGGAAGAATTGCTGAGATGAGACGTGTGTTGATCACCGGTGGGACCGGTTTCGTGGGAGCCAATCTTGTGCGGCGGCTCCTGGCTGAAGGCTGCGAGGTGCACCTTTTGGTGCGGCGGGGTTTTCAGACATGGCGGATTGCCAGTGTGCAGGACCGTGTGCAACTCCACGTCGTGGATATGAATGTGGCGTCTGCCGTCCTGGAGTTGCTGTCTTCCCTCCGGCCTGCCTGGGTTTTTCACCTTGCCGCTCATGGGGCATATTCCTTCCAGACAGACGTCCAGGAAATGGTGCGGACCAATCTGATCGCCACTATGAACTTGGTGCAGGCTTTCCTTCAATCAGGGGGCGAGGCATTGGTTCATGCGGGTTCGTCCTCGGAGTATGGCTTCAAGGAGCATCCTCCGACCGAGAGTGAGCAGATCGAACCCAACAGCGATTACGCTGTCACGAAAGCGGCTGCAACGCTCTACTGTGGGTGCGCCGCGCGAAAATCCCACGCCCGTATCATCACGTTGCGCCTTTATTCGGCTTTTGGTCCTTTCGAGGATCCGCGCCGCTTCCTGCCCGCGCTCGTGGTCAAGGGGCTTGCCGGGAAGCTCCCGCCGCTTGTCAGCCCCGATGTCTGCCGGGATTTTGTCTACGTCGAGGATGTTTGCGACGCGTTCATTCGTGCCGCCTCGGTTGGGAATCCACCGTGGGGCGCGGTCTACAATCTGGGATCGGGAGTGCAGACCTCCATCGGCCAGATGGTTGCCCTTGCCCGGCAGGAACTGAACATACCCGAGGAGCCTCGTTGGCAGTCCATGCCAGATCGCTCGTGGGACACGTCCACATGGGTCGGCGATCCGACGCGGATTGCGAGAGACCTGGAATGGAAGCCACGGCATGCTTTGGCGGATGGCTTCCGCACCATGGTGTCATGGTTCCAGAACGATCCGGCGATGCTGGAGTTCTATCGAACGCAGCAGCGCGGAGGCTGATTGAATCTGTTCCTTGGCCGGAATTCTGGCCATAGGTGTTTGTACGCGGTGCGGTCGTGCCTGCACCCTCACGGCGTGGTTGACCGTCGAAACCTGCCGGGGTGTGGTTTGACAACAAATTCATGAAATCAACGACGACTAACAGTCAAGAATGCGCGCTGACAGTTATTGTCTGCACACATAACCCGCGCCTTGATTATCTCCAGCGGGCATTGGAGGGACTCAAGAAACAGTCCCTGGCGAAGGATCGCTGGGAATTGATCGTGGTGGACAATGGTTCGGCACAACCCCTGGAAGGGAGGATCGACCTGTCCTGGCACGGTTCAGCAAGGGTGGTGGTGGAGAGCGCGCTGGGACTGACCCCGGCCAGACTCTGTGGAATACGACAAGCACGCACGCCGCTGCTGGTCTTTGTCGATGACGATAATATTCTACAGTCGGACTATCTCGAAACAGCTTTGCGCATCGCGGACGAGCACTCATTTCTAGGAACATGGGGAGGGCAGATCACATTGGAATTTGAATCCACTCCTCCCGACTGGACGCGTCAGTTCTGGCCGTTTTTGGCTGAACGGCCCGTTCCGAGAGCGTTGTGGTCGAATTTGTCCAGTTCGGTGGAGACGGTTCCCTGGGGTGCGGGGATGTGCGTAAGAGCCAGCGTTGGCCGGGCATATGCTGAACATCTTGCGGCAGATGAAGCGCGGCAGCGGTTCGACCGTCGGGGACAGCAACTGACTTCGGGCGGGGACATTGACCTTGCCCTGACGGCTTGCGACTTGGGCTTGGGCACAGGGGTATTTCCCGACCTGAAGCTTATCCACTTGATTCCACCAACTCGTCTGGACGAGAAATACCTGCTTCGCTTGGTGGAAGGCACCCATTACTCGATGGTGCTTGTCATGGCCAAACATATGGGCAAGCCGTCGCGTGTGCCCATTCCTCCGCTTCGCCGGTTCCTTGGCAAGTGGCTGAGATTCGCAAGGCTGCCTGCGCGTGAACGCCGCTTCTTCGAGGCCCGTCTTCAGGGAGAAGAAGAAGCGATACGCCGGCTGTTGGCGGAAAGCGCCGACAAGTAAGCGCCCATACGGGTGTGGCAATGTCACGCCTTCAATCGAGGTTTTTCCGTTTTCGTCATGAAGATACTTTTCACGAACAACTATGACATGGAGTGGAATCTGAAGTGTTGCCAGGAAGGAAAGAAGGGCAAACACCATTTGTGGGGGGCGGCGGATCTGCCGAAGCATGGAGTGTCGTACGAAATCATCTCCTACAAAAGATACCCGTTTGTTGACCGCTACGCCCGGCCCGATATCTACGGCAACGCCAGGGCCGAATTGAAGATTGCGGCCCGGTGGAAGTACGATTGCGTTTATTCCGCAGCGATCCCTGAAGTCATGGGGCTGGGTTTGTTGCGGGGTCTTGGACTGTTTCCCAAGCCAATCGTCGCTGTGGCGCACCATCCTCTGCCCGCAGGGCGGCGGCCAAGAATCTGCGTCAGGGGCATGGATCGCATCATTTGTCTGAGTCAGCAAACTGCGCGCGAGATTGGGGAATTCTTTCCAGAGAGCCGGCAGAATATCTCTGTGATTCCCTGGGGATGGGACGTTGAGTGGTGCAAGCCATTGAAAGAGGGGGGCGACCTCATGATCGCGGCGGGCAAGACCCTGAGGGATCACGACACGCTATGCCAAGCGGCTCGTGAAACCAAAATGCCGACGCGCATTTTTTGTTCGGAGGATAGCAAGCCCCATGGGGAAGTGCCTGACTGGGTTGTTGTCGAGGCTGGCGCGGGTGTGCGAGAGGCGTTGTTGGAGTCGGATCTGGAGCCGTGGTATGCGCGTGCGATGGTTGTGGCCATCCCGTTGCAGGGGATCAACTGCCTGACCGGGCTGTCCAGTGTTCTCACCGCCATGGCTTATGGCAAACCTCTCATTGTCACCCGGAATCGCTATCTTGACATCGACGTTGAAAAGGAAGGCTGTGGAATCTGGGTTGATCCCGGGGACGTTGCCGAATGGATCAAGGCCATCACGTTCATCAAATCAAATCCCGATGCCGCAATCGAAATGGGCCGCCGCGGAAGGCAGCTTTGCGAATCCTACTACAACATCCAACGTTTTAGCGCGGACCTGGCCCAGGTCATCCGTTCTGTGAAACGCGGCTAGCGTCGAGCGAGTATGCACGAAGAACCTCTTGTGGTGCTGAAACAACAACTGAGACAGGTGCCGTGGATTGTTGGACCGGCGAGATTCGTTCGGAGCGCGGCAGCAAGCGCAAGCGCCAGGATACGAAACGAGGCGGAAGACGCGCGGCAGATGTTCCTTTTCAGGACCAACGTGGCTCAACGCCGCCAGTGGCTGGCTGATTACCATGCGTGCAAAAGCGTTCAGGACTACTACACGTTTGCGAAGGCGGCGTTTGGCCTCACTCAAATACAGTCAGAGATCACTGGGTTCATACAGTTGGCAGCGAAAATCGACCCTCATCACATTTGTGAAATAGGCGTCGAAAAGGGCGGCACGAACTTCCTTCTGAGCCAGTCGCTCCCGGCTGTAAAACTCATTGTTGGCATCGACCTGTTCGTCAAAGGCAGAACGCGCCTCCGCCATTTTTCGCGCCCGGACCAGGAACTTCGGTATATCAACGGATCGTCTTACGCTTCGCGCACCGTTGGGCGATTCCGCCGCATCCTTGGCTCGCGCACTCTGGATGTTCTTTTCATCGATGGCGACCATAGTTACGAAGGAGTCAAACGGGATTTCCTGTTGTATCGAGAGTTCGTTCGCGACGGAGGCTTGATCGCCTTTCACGACATTTGTCCGGATTACGGAGCGCGCTTTGGCCGGGACACGGGACGATGGTCGGGAGGGGTTCCTGCATTCTGGAATAAAATCAAGGCGTTTTACGAAAATCATGAGTTCATAGGCAGTGCGGATCAGGATGGACTCGGCATTGGCGTTATCCGCCACGATTCGAAGGTCCAAATCCCGCATGATTTCTGATCGGGATGGCTTTGGATTTGGAGTGAAGTTCCATCCCATGATTGTTTTTGCTGTTTCAACCGCGGTTGGTTCTCGTTGTGGCTAGATTGCTCACCATTTGTCCTTACGATCTGATTCCTCTTCGTGGTGGAGGGGCGTTGCGGAGTTTTCATCTGTTGGGGCAACTGGCCCGCTTCCACGAGGTTCATGCGATTCTGTTCCAGTCAGAGGCGTCCCTTCGGAAGGAAGCCGAAGGCTACAAGGTGCCTGACAACGTCAGAATCTACAGTCCGATTGACACCCCTGCGCCACGCATGTGGTTCGATTGTCTGCCGCGGCGGATTGGCCCCGGCCTCAAATATCGTTGGCTTCGGCGTTCGTGGCAGGGGCCGGCTGAGGGCGAATTGCTGAGTTGTCATCACTTGATTCGAAAGGTTCTCGGCTCGCAACAGATCGATGCCGTTGTTTTTGAACACCGCGGCACCATGAAAGCGTCGCCTCTGGTGCGGCGGCTGTGTCCCTCGGCGCGTCTTGTGCTGAACACACACAATGTGGATTACCGTCTGATGGTCGAAGAGTCGAGTTTGGGTGGAACGCGCGAGTGCACTCCAGCGATGCAAAAGGCGCTGGCTCGCATCCAATGGGAGGAAGATCATCTGGGGCGGTTTGTAGATGCCGTCTGGACGTGCTCCGAGGAAGACCGGCGGGTCTTGACTGCGCATAATAGCATTCCGTGCAGTGTGATACCCAACGGCGTGGATTGTTCCTTCTTCAGTTTCGATGCGAATCCGTCCAAAGCTCAATCCCCGTTCCTGATTTTTACCGGGGCGCTTGGCACGGAGGCAAACAAGGACGCCGTGACGTGGCTCATTCGGGACCTCTGGCCGCGGATTGTCAACGAACGGCCGGATTTGCGCCTGTTGCTCGTTGGCGCAGGAATGCCAGCGGCGCTGGCGGAAGAGGCGCGTGCCGTGCCCGGGGTGGAAGTTACCGGCGAAGTGCCGGATGTGCGTCCGTATTTTCAAAAGGCTTCGGTTGCGCTTGTGCCGCTTCGAATTGGCAGTGGGACGCGCCTCAAGATCATGGAGGCGATGGCGCAGGGCAATCCCGTCATCTCGACCGGCAAAGGCGCCGAAGGTTTGGAAGTGACCGATGGCGAGCACCTTTTGCTGGCGAACGAAAGCGGTTCGCTTGTTCAGACGCTGTTGCGGCTGCTTTCGGACCCTGCGCGTTTTCATCGTCTCCGCCAGTCGGCGCGTTCCTTTGTGGAGCAGCGCTACGATTGGAATGTGATTGGGAATCTGGCCAATCAAGCGATCGATGAGATACTGCGGTAGAAAACGGGTTGTTGATTTAACAGCAGCCATTGTCTGATTTCTGATGCAACGTCCTCTCGTTTCGGTGGTCATTCCTGTCAGGAACTACGAGCGCTATATTGGCGCTTCGATCGAGAGCGTTTTGTCTCAGGGATTTAAGGACTGGGAGCTCATCGTGGTGGACGACGCCTCCACCGACGGCACCGGGAAAATCGCTGACCGTTACGCGGAGGGAGAGCGGATACGGGTCGTTCACAATGAACGTAATCTCGGCCAGTTCCCCACGCATAACCACGGAGCCAAGCTCGCGCGCGGCAAGTATCTGAAGTTCTTTCACGGCGATGACATCATGTATCCGCACTGTCTGGAGATGATGGTCTCGCTGATGGAAGCATTTCCTGATGCCGGCTTGGGCATTTCATACAACCCGTGGCCATGGGTGGCTCCGCATCTGTTCTCGCCGTTGGAGGCATGGCGGGCGCATGTAGCCGGCCAGACGGGCATGTTTTCAGAAGGACCCTCTGGCACCATATTTCGGGCCGATGCTTTTCGCCGGGCGGGTGGTTTTGACGGACGTTTCCGTTCTGGTGACTGTGAAATGAATCTGCGCATGGCTATGTTTTTTGGTGTTCTGCTACTGCCGGGCGGCTTGTGGTGGTATCGTAGCCACGATAAGCAGGTCGTAAAGCAGATGACGCCGGATAACACCTTGCCTGAGACTCTCATCTGGTATCGTGAACTCCTCTCTCATCCCGTCAACCCGTTTTCCAAGGACCAGAAAGATCAGATCGATCAACAGTTGGTTCGTGAAACCTGCCAGTTGATCCTGAATCGTCTGCGGCGAGGCAGGATACGAACAGCTTGGTCCGTCTGGAAAGAATGCGGATTATCCTTGGGGGAAATGGGGGCGGTCTTTTCAAGGCGTAGAGTTTTCCCGCCGATCCCAGTTGAGGCTCGTGCCACCTGGTCTGTATTTTCCAGCAAACCGTCCGCAGTTTCATCTCCGCACGCCTCTCCCTTGGTCAGTGTGCTCATTCCCGCCTTCAACGCCGAAGCTCACCTTGCCGAAGCGATCGAGAGTGTGTTGGCTCAACGATTCGCCGACTGGGAACTCGTCATCGTGGACGACGCCAGCGCGGATCGCACCCGCGAGATTGCGCAATCCTACGTGGATGGAAACCGCATCCGGTATTTCCGTAATGAACGCAATCTCGGCAAATGGCCCAACCACAATCACTGTGCGGAACTGGCTCGCGGGAAGCATTTGAAATTCCTGCATGCGGACGACCTTCTCTATCCGCATTGTCTTCAGACTCTGTTTGAGCATGCGACATCCGATGCCGGGGGGAGTACTTTGGTGCTGAGCGCACCCTCACCGCTGCCAGCGGGCACGCGGCTGGATTATGGTGACGCACTGCGCCACGAGTGTTTTTTGAGCCCCATCATGGTTCACAGCCCGAGTGCCTTTTTGATGGATGCGGGAGTATTTCGGACGCTGGGTGGTTTTCAGCCGCGTGTTGCGTTCTGCGAACGTCATTTGCAGATTCGAGCGGCCCAACAGGGTCCCGTTGTCCTTGCTAATGAAGGGCTGGTGTTCTTTCGCCGGTTGCATCGTTGGGGAATCAAGCAGGACGAGAAGTATCCCATGGGGCTTTGCGAAGGGATGACATGGTTTGAACAGTTGTTGCTGGACCCAACGTGTCCCTTGACTGAGTCGGAAAAACAATATGTCGTCTTCCGGCTGCGCTATGGCGTTGCCCGGAGAGCGTGGAAGTTGTTCTGTACTGGGCGGATTGCGGTGCTGACGGATTCTCTTAGAGCGCATAGTATCCGGCTGAAGGATCTGCTCTGCGGACTCAAGACCATTCCGGCAGAGCATGGTGCCGTCGGCGCGAATCTCATCCAATCCAAGACCACGACAGTCGCTGATTGAAGCCGCGTTTGCAGAAAAGAGCCTGTTATGCCTGAGCGAGCCCATCCTGAAGATCCCTTGTGGCGGAAAACCTGCGGCATCTTGTCGACCCCCGCTCGAAACAACCTCGAGTGGCGTTACCGTCAGTGCCGGCCTTTTGTTCGGGATCGAGTGGTTTTGGATGTGCCCTGTGGCACGGGCATGGGGTTTCCATTCCTCGGCCAGGCGCGTCAACTTTTTGGCGTAGACCTAAGCGAGGAAGCGTTGCAGGTGGCCCGGACGCGATTCGGAAAGTATGTGGCCGACCTGAAGTGCTGCCCGATGCAGAAGCTCGAATTTGGAGCTCGAAGCCTGGATGTTGTCGTCTGTCTGGAGGGAATCGAGCACCTGACGAAAGAGGACGGCGTTGTGTTTCTGGGTGAAGTGGCGCGCGTGCTTCGTCCTGGAGGGCTCCTCTTGCTCAGTTGGCCGGCCATGGTGGATGGACGCCACAGTGAAAACGAGTTTCACCTTTATGAGTGGCCGGAAAAGGAAATGGTCGAGATTTTGGGTGGAGCTTTTGAATTGATCGAACGCAAGGTTCGCCGTCGGTTTGGGTTGGAAGTCTGGTTTGTGGCGGCGCGGCTCAAACAAGGTGATGGGTGCTCTCGCGTTCTTCGTGAACAAATGGAAGGGCAAAGGGCCCGGCGGATTTCCGATGCCGCCGGAAAAGTTGCTGAATGGATTCGCCAACGATGGGTGAGAGAGAAGGCCGCCTACACGAAGGAAAGTCCGCCCACCCTCATGGCGACCTGCTTCGCGGTTCTGGCTGAAGAATGCCTCGGGACTCTCTCTGCCTGGCCTCAGCAGCGACGCCAGTCGGTGGCTTCCTTCCTGAAATCTCAACAGTCGGCTACAAACGGTCTATTTGACGCTGCGAGCGTACGCCGGGAGGATTGTGACTGGACCAGCCATTGCGACCCGGAGTACATCCGGCTCCAACTGACCTATTTCAGCCTCGCAGCTCTCCACGCTCTTCAGGAGACGCCGTCTCATCCTTTGGCGTTCGCACGGCGTTTTCTCGATCCCCATTTCGCTCTGGGCTGGGTCGACGGTGGACCTTGGGACAATCCGTGGAACCAGAGTAATCGTGTGATGTTCCTCCTGCGCTTCCTCATTCATTTGGCGACGGAAGAGCATGAGAACTCTGCGTGGCCCATTTTTGACCGCATCCTGGATGACCTGATTGAACGACAGAGCCGGGAGACGGGGTTGTGGCACGGAACATCCAATGCCTCGGTGCGCGAGGCTGTATTCGCAGGTTATCACTTCTTCCCGTTCTTCTTTTGGCGGAAGCGGCCGGTTCCGCACGCCGAACGCATCATCGATTCGACCCTGGCCGTTCAGCATGCTGATGGTCTCTTCGGTGCGGGGCAGGGCGGCGGAGCGTGTGAGGATCTTGATGCGATTGACACGCTGGTTAAGTTCAGTCTCGTGACCGATCATCGCGCCGCCGAGGTGCGGAAAGCCCTGGTTCGCGCGCTTGACCGGTTCCTTCTTCTGCAGAATCCTGATGGCGGTTTCCCCGATCAGCCGCTTCAAGTCGGTGATCTTCATCGAAGCCTGCGTCGCCGCGTGGCCGACGGGCTGGGTGTAACGCGAGTGTTAAAACGGCCTCTTTTGCTGCCGAGGACCTACTACAGCGGATGGCAAACAATGGGCGCGGCCAAAGGCGGGTCCACAATGTGGGCCGCTTGGTTCCGGCCGCTTGCCGTCCGGCTCATTCTCTCGCGGTATCCGGATTTGACAGGTTTCCGAGTGGAAGGCCGTTTCCATGGTTTGCCGTGCCTGGGATGGCATGATCCGGATCTGGCGAAGCTGCCAGCAAAAGCCTAGCCAGGCAGCAAACCAATAATGACAGAACCCATGGGAGAATTTCCTGCACTAGTGCGGGACTTTCAACCAACTCAGACTGTGATCTTGTGCAGATGATGCAAAGACATTCCAAGAGCATGCCGTGGTGGTTTACAGACCGCGTCATATGCCAGTGCTTGCGTTCGGTTTCCGACTCGGTTCAAGGTGACGTCCTGGATGTGGGTTGCGGAGACATGCATTACAAGCCTCTGTTCAAGTTTCGCACATATACAGGGGTGGACCAGTGTCCGGGAGCTGATGTCCAAGCCGATATTCGAAACCTCCCGTTCGATTCTGACCGTTTTGATACCGCGCTGTGTATTCAGGCTTTGGAACATGTGGATGATCCCCATCGTGTCCTGGCTGAGGTGCATCGCGTTCTTAAGAAAGGTGGAAGGTTCATTCTCACTGTGCCGTTCATCGTGAGACTGCACTCAGTGCCCCATGACTACTGGCGTTTCTCGGAGCATGGAATTCGATACCTGATGAACCGGAACGGCTTTCGTGACGTAAAAATCTTGCCCATGGGTGGATTTCTTACCACTCAGTGTGTTCTATGGTCCTTCCAGATTTGGGAATGGCGGCAGAAGTTGCAGGGATCGAAATCAGGCCGGCTCCTTGCAAAAGTTCTCGCGCTCATGAACTGGATTGCGAGTCCGTTGATGTGGTGGCTCCACCAGCACGACAAGGAACGTCTGACGCCGTTCAATTATCTCGCAGTCGCTGAGAAAGACTGTGGCTGAGAAACGCCGGACGTATTGAAGGGAGAGTCGAAGCCATTTCATGTCCGTAGAACGCGCTGATTTGGATGATCCCTCATGGAGGGAGAATCCATGGTTCCAGGTCATTCTGGAGAGGACCTATTTTGCCCGCGCCTTTTGCATGGGTGCGCGAGTGCTGGATGCGCCCTGCGGGAACGGCTGGTCGAGCAACAAATTTGCCGAGCGGGCTGAGTATGTCCTAGGCGTGGATTTCGCCCACGAGGCGATTGCCATGGCGCGGGATCGTTATCGGTTGCCGAATCTGGAATTCCGTCAGATGGATTGTCTGGCGCTGGAACTGGACGATGCTTCTTTTGACGTAGCGGTCAGCATTGAAGCCATTGAGCACTTCAATCATGCGGACGGCTATCGTTACGTGGACGAACTTGCCCGGGTTTTGCGGCCCGGCGGTGTTCTGGTTGGCACCACGCCCAGTGCCAGCAACCGCGAGGAGGCCGCCATTCGCCTGGAGCACGAGAAGAACGATTTTCACCTCAAGATTTTCTGGCCGCAAGAACTGCGCCATTGTTTCAAGCGGCACTTTGAGGAAGTTTCTATCGCAGCCATGCCGAACGGCTGTTTCTTTTTCTGGGCCCGCAAGAACGAGGGGCTGAAGAACAAGATCCGCTCAGCGGTGCCAGAACCCGTTCGCTCGTGGCTGACCCGGACGAGTCAATTGGTTCGCCAACATCTTCCGCGGTGATTCATGCAGTTGCTTTTCGTCAACCCTGCGTATGAAACCCATCGGTGGGATGGCGCGCGCATTCACATCACCCAACTCGTCAAACACCTGTCCGCGTTGGGCCACAAGGTGTTCACGTTTCCTCATCTTGCCCGTGAAGAGTTGCTCCCCTTGCCGCAGACCGTGTTGGGCAAGATTCAGCAACTGAGGCAGATGGACGCCTTTTATGTTCGCGTCGAAGGTGTGCTTCCTGTGTTGCCGCGTTTTATGAAGTGGCCGATGAATGTTTTGTGTCGCCACGTGCCCGTGGTTTGGGAAGTGAATGCGACACCGCAACTGCGCAATCTCAAATGGAACCACTCGGAAGAGGAGGACGCGGAAATCCAGCTTGCGCGTTTTCGTCAGGCTGCCCGGCATGCGGCTCTCGCCATTTGCAACACTCAGGGCTTGTCGGACTACGCGCGTGATCTGGGTATCAGCCGGCGGAGTGTTGTTCCTTTGGGTTCAGATCCTGATTTGTTTCGCCCTGACGCAGCCGGAGCAGAAGATGTCCCTGCCAATCCCGATGGCCTCAATGTGGTTTGGTGCGGCAATGCAGCCATCGCGTGGCATGATCTGGCCAGTATCATTGAAGCTGCGCGCGAATTGCAGTCAGAACCCGGCATTCGGTTCTACATCGTGGCCAAAGAACCTCCCATTGCCCATCTGCCGGCAAATATCGTTGTTTTGGGAGAGCGTCCTTACACTC
>JBAZIR010000058.1:0-20510 GCA_041651735.1 Verrucomicrobiia bacterium
CGTCGGTGCGAAACTAATGACCTCGGTCTTCCCTGCCCCCTTGTTGGTGGTGTAGACGGTCTTCCAGTTCTCGCCATCAGGTGAGACTTGAATCGCGTAGGTCTTCCCAAACGCGCCCTCCCACTGCAACTCGACGCGCGAAATCCTCTGCATCGCGCCGAGGTCCACTGCAAGCCATTGCGGGTCGCTGAATTCACTCGACCAACGTGTGTCAGCCTTGCCGTCCACGGCGAACTCGGCCCGATAGGTCTGGCCATCCCTCGTCAACACCGACGACGCTTTCGCAGGCCGCCCCTCGGCGAGGTTGCGGCGGGCCTCGCGTTCTTCCGGCGTCAGCACGGCGAAGTCGCGCAAGCTGCGAACATCAGGCGCTCCCTTTTTCACCAACGCGGCTTCGAGTGTGTAGCGGCCCGGCTCGGCGGGAGTGGCAAAGCTGAACGCCAGCCGCCTGTCGCCAAGCGCAGCGACTTCGCATGGCTGCGTCTGCTCGGCAAGAGTCTTCGAGCCGCGCAGCAGGCGGAGGCGGACGCTGCCATTCCACGGCTCGTAGAGATCGTTGATGACGACGGCCGAAACATCGCGTTTCTCGCCAGCCGGCAGGTCTTCAGTCCAGAAGTCGAGCATGATGCCGGCCGGCGCGAAAGCATCGCTCACATAGCGGCGAAAATTCGGCTCGTAGACCAGGTTCTTCACGTCGACGAAATGATCGCTGGTCTGGCCATCGTGGCGCGAATAACCCAGCCCGCAGAAGTGCAGCACGCCCGCGCACAACCGCCGGCTGCGCCAGAACTCGGTCTTGGCCGCCAGCGTGCGCGCGTAGTAATGGAAGCGTTCGGCGACCGTGGCCTTTTCGCCAAGCAACCGCTTGTAAACATCCACGGTCAACGTCGGCAGCGTGCCGTCGCGGTTGATCCAGAGCCAGCCGTATTCGTTGATGAGATACGGCGGCCGGGCTGCGTCTTTCTTCTTCGGGCCGTTGTCGGGAATGCCCGTCTCATTCGCGAGGTTTGCGAAAAACCCTTTCCGGCCTGCTCGATACGGATGCGCCTCGGAAATATCACCGGGCTTCTGCGGCGTGCCCCAGCCGTTGTCCCAGGGCCGGTTCGACAGATCGAGGCCGCGCACCGCCATCAACGTCGCGGCAACGACCGCGTCGTCGGTGGTTTCGTTTTGCGCGTCCCAGATCACCACGCACGGATGGTTCCAACGCTCGCGCATCCACTCGGTGAACTCGACCGCGAGGTGCTGCTGCGTGATCTCCTTCGGCCATGCGCCCGGACGCCCGCCATACCAGATCGGGAACTCGTCCTGGATCATGACACCTTCCTCGTCGGCGATCTCGTACCAAAACTCCGGCGGAAACCCGATGCAGTAGCGCAACGAGTTCCAGTGCATTTCCTTGAACCGACGGTGCAGCTTGCGCACCCACTCGCGGTTCCACGGCAGCCCGCCGCGCGCGGCGTCCTCAAAGAACCGGTAGATGCAGACGTTGGAACCGCGCAGAAAATACGGCCGGCCGTTGAGCAGCGCGCGCCCACTCGCCGGATCAGTCATGAACGTCCGCATCCCGAACCGTGTCCGCGACGTGTCGCCGCCCGTGTCCACGACCAGTTCGTAGAGGAACGGGTCTTCCGGCGTCCAAAGTCGCGCATCGCGGATCGAGACGGTCAATTCTACTTTGCTTGTCGAACGCGCTTCCGCCGTGGCCTCGCCAACGACGCGGCCGGACTTCGCTTCGCGCACGATTCCCTTCACAGGCACGGTTGAGGCACTGGCCAACTCGATCACGGCACGCACGGTTTTCCCGGCCACGTCAGGCACGGTCTGCACGTTGACGATGTGCGGCGTGCCGCACAGGACCAACTCGACCGAGTCGTAGATGCCGGGAATGTAACGGCTCTTTTCGAAATCCCAACCCTCGGTCAGATACGCCGGCACCTGCGCCAGCGACGCGCCGACGCGGATGAGCAACTCGTTCTCCGCGCCATCGCCTTTCAGGAAGGGTCGCGCATCAAACCAGCCCGGCGTCCAGTTCGGCCCGTGTTCGCCAATGACCTTGCCATTGAGGATGACTTTCGTGCCGTAGCGCGCCTTGTTGATCTTCAGCCGCGCCACTTCTGGCAGCGGGCCTTTCAACTTGAACGCGCGCCGATACCAGAACGCCTCGCGCTTCGGGTCGGCGGGTCGTTTCCTTTCCCGGCGCTCGGCCAGCGAGACCGTCGAGCCGGGACACACGAACGGCGGCGTGGCCATGTCCACAAGCCCCGGCACGGGTGCGTGGTGGCTGAATTTCGCCGGTGGCTGGTCCATCCCGCCCTCGGCGATATCCCATTGGCCGTTGAGCGAAACGACGCTGCGCGCCTCAGCGGCAAGGGCGGTCGAAAGGGTGAACTCCACAAGGGCGGCAGCAATAATGAGCAGCATTCTCATGGTTTTCATGGCCGGGGCAGCATAGCCACCCACAGCAACAACAGCAATACCCCCAACACCCAGCACAACTTGCTTGACAGTGCGCGCGATTCGCGGAAACTGCGCGCCCACGTGATTATCATAATCACTGATACGGATCAGTTTGGTATATCGCGATTGTAATTCCCTGCCGCCGCAAGCATCGTGTGGCCGCGTAAAGCGACGGTCGTGTGATCGAAGCGACAGGAGACCCGTGCGGGCGAATAGCTCGAAGAGCGGGAGTGATTGATTGACAACTTAAGGACTAACAACATGCCGAAGCGCAATGACATTCACAAGGTGATGATTATCGGGTCCGGCCCCATCGTGATCGGGCAGGCGTGCGAGTTCGATTACTCCGGTTCCCAGGCGTGCAAGGCGCTCAAGGGGCTGGGCTACGAGATTGTGCTGGCCAACTCCAACCCCGCCACGATCATGACCGACCCCGGCATGGCCGACGCCACTTACATCGAACCTTTGAATGTGCAGGTCATGACGAAGATCATCGAGAAGGAACGTCCTGACGCGCTGCTGCCTAATCTGGGTGGACAGACCGGTTTGAACCTTTCTTCCGAACTGGCCAAGGCCGGTGTGCTGGAAAAATTCGGCGTCAAGGTCATTGGAGTGAACGTGGACGCGATCAAACGCGGCGAGGACCGCATCGCATTCAAGGAAACGATGCAGCGGCTCGACATTCCCATGCCCGATAGCGACCCAGCCTACACGATCGAAGAAGCCGAGAAGATTGCCGCGCGTCTTGGCTATCCCGTCGTGGTCCGCCCCGCTTACACGATGGGCGGCACCGGCGGCGGCCTGGTCTACAACGTCGAAGAACTGCGCACCGTCGCCAGCCGCGGTCTCGCGGCCAGCATGATTCATCAGATTCTCATCGAAGAGTCGGTGCTCGGCTGGGAAGAACTGGAGCTGGAAGTCGTCCGCGACTCCAAGAACCAGATGATCACTGTCTGCTTCATCGAGAACGTGGACGCGATGGGCGTTCACACGGGTGATTCTTACTGCGTGGCGCCGATGCTGACGATTGCACCAAAGCTGCAGAAGAAGCTTCAAGATTATTCCTATCGCGTCGTCGAAGCCATCGAGGTCATCGGAGGCACCAACATCCAGTTCGCGCACGATCCGAAAACCGGCCGCGTGGTCATCATCGAGATCAACCCACGCACATCGCGCTCCTCGGCGCTGGCGTCGAAGGCGACCGGTTTTCCCATTGCGCTCATCTCCGCCAAGCTCGCCGCCGGGCTGACGCTCGATGAGATTCCTTACTGGAAGGAAGGCACGCTCGATAAGTACAAGCCCTCCGGCGACTACGTCGTCGTCAAGTTCTCGCGCTGGGCGTTCGAGAAATTCAAGGACGCCGAGGATAAACTCGGCACCCAGATGCGCGCCGTCGGCGAGGTGATGAGCATCGGCAAGAATTACAAAGAGGCGTTCCAAAAATCCATTCGCTCGCTGGAGAACGGCCGCCACGGACTGGGTTTCGCGAAGGACTTCCACCAGCGTTCACTGGAAGAGTTGATGTCCATGCTCAACCAGCCAAGCAGCGAGCGCCAATTCATCATGTATGAGGCGCTGCGCAAGGGCGCCGCCGTGGACCAACTCCACGCCAAGACCTACATCAAGACGTGGTTCATCCAGCAGATGAAAGAGTTGGTCGAACTGGAGGAAGAAATTCTCAAATTCAAGGGCCGCCAGTTGCCCGACAACCTGTTCGTGCAGGCAAAGAAAGATGGTTTCGCCGACCGCTACCTCGCCAGGATTCTTGACATCCCCGAAGAGCAAATCCGCGAGCGCCGATTGAAGTTGGGCTTGGGCGAAACGTGGGATGCGGTGCCGGTCAGTGGCGTCGAGAACGCGGCCTACTACTACTCGACCTACAACGCACCCGACAAAACCACCTCCTCGACCCGGCGCAAGGTCCTCGTGCTCGGCGGCGGGCCGAACCGCATCGGCCAGGGCATTGAGTTCGACTACTGCTGCGTCCACGCCGCGTTCGCGCTGCGCGATGAAGGCTATGAAGCCATCATGGTCAACTGCAACCCGGAGACTGTCTCCACCGACTACGACACCTCCGACAAACTCTATTTCGAGCCGCTGACGGTCGAGGACGTGCTCAGCATCCACGCGAAGGAAAAGCCGCACGGCGTCATCGTGCAGTTCGGCGGCCAGACGCCGCTGAACATCGCCAACCAACTCGCCGCCGCGGGCGTGAACATCCTCGGCACGAGTCCCGATACGATCGATCTCGCCGAGGACCGCGACCGGTTCCGCCAGATGATGGAGAAGCTCGGGGTCCCGATGCCGGAGTCCGGCATGGCCAGCAACCTCGAAGAAGCGCTCGCGGTGGCCAAACGCATCGGCTACCCGCTGATGGTGCGCCCGTCGTTCGTGCTGGGCGGACGCGGCATGGAAATCGTCTATGACGAGGAGATGCTCAAACGTTACGTTGCCGCCGCAGTGGACGTGACGCCCGATCGGCCAATCCTGATAGACAGGTTCCTCGAAGACGCGTTGGAGTGCGAAGCCGACGCGCTTGCGGATGACACCGAGGTCTTTATCCCGGCGGTCATGGAACATATCGAGCAGGCCGGCATTCATTCCGGCGACTCGGCGTGCGTCATTCCGCCCATCAGCATCCCGCCGAAACATCTCAAGACCATCTGCGACTACACGCGCAAGATCGCCAAGGAACTGCACGTCGTCGGCCTGATGAACATGCAGTATGCAATCTGCAAGGATAAGGTTTATTGCCTTGAAGCCAACCCGCGCGCGTCGCGCACGGTGCCGCTGGTCTCCAAGGTCTGCAACATCTCCATGGCGCGCATCGCCACGCAGCTCATGCTCGGCAAGAAGCTGCGCGACCTCGGCCTCCAGCAGAAACGCATCCCGCACTTCGGCGTCAAGGAGGCGGTCATGCCGTTCAGCATGTTCCCGGAGGTGGACCCTGTTCTCGGGCCGGAGATGCGATCCACGGGCGAGGTGCTGGGCATGGCGGATTCGTTCGGCATGGCGTTCTTCAAGGCCGAGGAAGCGGCCACGCCGGAGCTGCCGTCTTCAGGCACTGTGCTGATCACCGTCAACGATCGTGACAAGGCAGCCGCGTGCAACGCAGCGGCTGAGTTCAGCAAGCTGGGCTTCAAGGTGATCGCGACCAATGGCACGCACCGGCGGTTCACCGAACGCGGCATCAAGTCCGAGCAAATCAACAAAACCAACCAGGGCAGGCCCGACATTGTGGACGCGATCAAGAACGGCGACATCCAGCTCATCATCAACACGCCCGCCGGCAAGAGCAGCCAGTCCGACGATTCCTACATCCGCAAGAACGCCATCAAGCACAAGGTTCCTTACATCACGACCATCGCCGCCGCGCTGGCCGCCGCCAAAGGCATCGGCGCCGTGCAAAAGGGCCGGGCCGGTGTGAAGTCGCTGCAGGCGTATCACCAGGACATCAAGAACGCGCCGCTGGCTTGAGTTGCGTTCGGATCAACATCTCTTCAAGCACATGACCAAGAAGACAGGTTTCGATAACGAGAAGTATCTGAAGCTGCAAACCGAGGCCATTCTGGAGCGGGCCAGGAAGTACGACAACAAGCTCTATCTGGAGTTCGGCGGCAAGATCGTCTTCGACTACCACGCCGCGCGCGTGCTGCCGGGATTCGATCCGAACGTGAAGATGCGGCTGTTGCAACAACTCAAAGACCGCGCCGACATCATCCTCTGCATCTACGCCGGCGACATCGAGCGCAAGAAGGTGCGCGCAGATTTTGGCATCACTTACGACGTGGACGCGCTCAAGTTGATTGACGATCTGCGCGCATGGGACATTGCCATCACCGCCGTTGTCATCACCCGGTTCCAGAACCAGTCCGCAGCGACGATCTTCAAGAACAAGCTCGAGCGGCGCGGCGTGCCGGTGTTTACGCATTACCCGATTCGCGGCTATCCGACGGACGTGGACGGGATCGCGAGCGAGGAAGGCTACGGCCGCAATGACTACATCGTGACGACCAAGCCTCTGGTCGTGGTGACAGGGCCGGGTCCCGGCAGTGGCAAACTCTCGACGTGCTTGTCGCAACTATATCACGACCACAAGCGCGGGATTAATTCGGGCTACGCCAAGTTCGAAACGTTCCCAATCTGGAACCTGCCGCTCAAGCACCCGGTCAACGTCGCCTACGAGGCCGCGACAGTGGACATCAAGGATTTCAACCTCATCGACCCGCATCACATGGAGGCGTACGGGGCGACGACCATCAACTACAACCGGGATGTGGAACTGTTCCCCGTGTTGAAACGGCTGTTGGAGCGGATCACCGGCGCGAAATCACCCTACAACTCCCCGACTGACATGGGCGTCAACAAGGCAGGGTTCGGCGTCGTGGATGACGCGGTCGTACGCGAAGCCGCCCGGCAGGAAATCATCCGCCGTTACTTCCGCTACAACTGCGAATATGTGATGGGTTTTGCTGACCAAGACACGACCCAGCGGATCGCGCTGATCATGGAAGAGGTGGGAGCCAAGCCGGAGGATCGTCCGACGGTGAACGCGGCGCGCAACGCAGCGCAGGATGCCATGGCGAGGGGCAAGGGCAATAAGGGCATGTTCTGCGGGGCAGCGCTCGAATTGCGCGACGGCGAGATCGTCACCGGCAGCAACTCACCGTTGCTGCATGCCGCCTCCGGCCTGATCCTCAACGCAGCCAAAAAGCTCGCTGAAATCCCCCACAAGATGCCATTGCTGCCGGCCAGCGTGGTTGAGTCCATCGCCAACCTGAAAAAGAACGTCCTTAACGCGCGCACCGTCAGCCTCGACCTTGACGAGACGCTTATTGCGCTCAGCATCAGTGCCGGCAACAATCCGGCCGCGCAGATGGCGATGGAGAGACTGAAGGAACTTCAAGGATGCGAAGTCCACTTGACGCACATGCCGACCCCCGGCGACGAGGCCGGTCTGCGGCGGCTCGGCGTCAATCTCACCAGCGAGCCGAACTTCGCCACGAAGAATCTCTTTGAGTCGTAATCCGCCGCCGGAAGTTCTGAACCACTAGATCAACCCAGTGTCAGGCTGTTGAGGCCCATCTCTTACGGCTGCTCCAGCTTCTGTTGGACGTAGTAGTCTTTCGTCCAATCCGGCGATGGGCAGAGGTCCCGCACGGCTTTTTCAGCCATGTCGGCCCAACGTAAAATCTTTTCATAGTGGCTGGCGTGGAACCGATAAACGACCTGATGGCCGTTAGCGATGAGGTTGGGTTTCTCGCGCAACACCAGCCGTGCGCTATCGCGAAACGCATCGAACCGCGAGTTGTTGTAAGCGCAGAAACCACCTGTGCCGTTCCATCGCGATGGCGGCTGGTAGCTGTCTCCGCTGAAGAACACGCGCTGGCCGTCCACCGTCGCCATGAAGGCGCAGTGCCATCGGGTCTGGGCCGGCATCGGCCAGATGGCGAAGCGGTATTCGTTCCACGTGAACTCGCCCGTCTCCGGCAACACGCGGTCGGCCTTGATCGGCGCGGCGGGCAGATACGGCAGGTCGAGCTTGTCGGAATTACCGAGCACCTCGGCCAGCCACGGATGCATCCATATCCCGGCGCCGTATTTCTCCTTTAGCGTTGGATACGCGTCCGTGTGGTCGTAGTGAAAATGCGACGCGATCGACGCCGTCACACGTTTTACGCCGGCCATCGGCAGCAGCGCTTCAAGCTCGGCAAGGTTCGGCTTGAACGGGTCCACGACGAACCCCTCCCCCGTCTTCGAAACCAGCAGGAAGCTGTTGCCACCAAACTGGTAGAGATGCGGCGAGACCCGCCTCGCGTTGAAGCCTGGCAACGGCTCCACCGGATAATAATCGTCCGGTTCGCCTTCGCAGACGGAGCCTTTGGCGCGAATGAAGGCCATCATGCGCTGCGCAGCCAGTTTCACGCAGTCACCGGCGCCTTGCGTGACAATCGGCCCGTGCGATGGACAGAGCACGTCAATCCGGCAATAGCCGAGCCGCTGCAAGCCATACCACGCTTGGAGCGCTCCGCTTGGCGTCCAGTGGTCCCATTCCAGATGAAATGGCTGCCAGACCTTGCCGCCCGCGTGGACGGCATCGCCGCAGAAGAAGACATTCCTGCCCTGCCAGGTCACCATGACCGTCAATGCGGCGGCAGAGTGGCCGGGCGTCGGCAGGAACCGGATACGATGCGGCCCCCAAAACAGATCCCCTCCCTCGGCGAGCCTGCATTGGACGCCGGCCAGACCGCGCGGCAACACGCTGAAGCTCGCCGGATAACCGCTCGGCCGTGCCGTGCGCCGCTTCCAGTAGCTTTTGACATTGTTCGGCAACAGGAAGCCCGCTTCGCCCGCGGGCGCGCACACCTCGGTGACACCCGAGTAGTTCAGCAATCCCTCGCACTGGTCGCGGTGATGATGCGTGAGCAGAACGTAGTCGAGCTTCTTGACACCGATGGAATCCAACGCGCCGGTCCAATTGCTGCTGCCGAAATCAATCGCCACCGCGCGGTCGCGGTCACGCAACAGATAAACGTTGCACGTGTCGCGAAGCACGTAGAGGTCGGGCAGGAACTCCTCGAATTGCGAGCCCTCGGCGACGGCCGGGGCCAGGCACAGCGGTGCGATCAAGACGGCGACTGCAACCGCCAGCAAAGCTTGTTTGTTCCATTTCAAAGTTTTCATGGCGATGACACGGCGAAACAACAGCTTCAGAAGTGCAAACGTTTCAGCAACCATTCCGGCAGTGACCGCAATACGAAGAAGACCGCACGCAAGTAACCGGGCATATAGACGACTCTTTTCCTGCGCTGAATCGCCCGGCAAATGCCGGCGGCAATAGTCGCGGGTTCCACCGAAAAACGGGAGCGGAGGATGCCGGCCGTCAGCGGGGTTTCAACGCGGCCCGGCTTGATGGTAAGCACATTGACGCCGCACGGTGACAACGTCTGGCGGAGTCCTTGCAGGTAGGCGGTGAGCGCGGCCTTCGTGCTGCCGTAGGCGTAATTGTCCGACCGTCGCACGTCGCCCGCGACGGACGAGATCACGGCAAGCGTGCCACTGTGCTGCTGCGCGAATACCCGGCCCAGCAGCTCCGCCAATGCCGCCGAGGCAACGTAGTTGATCTGCGCCATTTCCCGAGACTGCCGCGCGTCGGGATTCGGGTGGTAACATCCCCAGGCGATCAGCGCGAGATCAAGGTGGCCGAGAAACTGGCGGGCGGAGTCCACGAGTTTCGGCAGCGCGTCCGTGTTGACGGCGTCGCCGAGCAACTCGTGTATCGGCGCGCATCCCGTCAGGCGAAGATGGGAGGCGACAGCATGCAGGGCTTCACGGTGGCGGCCAACGAGAACCAGTTCCCAGCCTTCAGCGGCGAGGAGTCGGGCCGTATGTTCGGCGATCAGCGACGTGGCCCCAAAAATGACGGCTTTGTTGCTCATGGCGTGCTGCCCGCGACGCGACGCCAGAATCCCGACGAGAAGGCGGGATCAACGTGCCGGGCGAACTCTCGCCACGACGGATAGCCATCCCGGAACATCGCGGCGGGCATTCGCGGGTCTTTGGCCGGATACAACCGGCCCTTGGCAGCCCGGACCCAATCGTCGAACTGGTTGAACAGATCCAACGTTGGCTTGCCAAGATTTGGAAAGTCAATCGCGGCGGTCAGTCCCGACGTTGGGAAAGAGAGCAAGCCCCCGGACGCGGCCGGGCCAAGCGTTTTCAAGACAACCAGGTAGGCCGGCTGCCGCACGGCGATGGCTGTCTCCAGGACGCGTTGGAGCAGACCTAACGCGTGCTCGTGCGGAGCGACGAACTGATATTGGAGATATCCACGGCGGCCATAGAGGCGGCTCCAATTCTCGATGCGGTCCAGTGGATAGAAGAAGCTCTGAAAATCCTGCCGGCTCTTCTTCACCGTCGCCGGCTGCCCCGACAGCTTCAGACGGTTGAACGCGCGAATGAGCCATGGCTGCAACAGCCAGCCCGGCGCGTCACACGGAACCGTTACCGCCGCGCCGCGCCGGAACCGATGGCCAAGCGGTCCGCTTGCGGCGAAATTGCCGCGAATGTGGATGCCGGGGAACGGCGCGCGCGTTCCGTCGAGCCAGGCGACGGTGTATTCCCACGCGCCGTCTTCCTGTGCCACGCGCCGCCAGTCCTCCAGCGAGCCGAAGCGGACGGATTCCACGTCGAGAAACGCTGAAGGCATTCGTTTCAGCCGAAACTCAGCCCACGTGATGAGGCCGGTCAGTCCCAAGCCGCCAAGGGTCGCGCGGAACAAATCGCCCTGCGTATCCGGCGAGCACTCGATCCGCCGACCATCGCTGCGGAGCAACTCCAACCGTGTGACGTAGCAGCCGAACGAGCCGTTGCGATGATGGTCCTTGCCATGCACATCGTTGGCGATGGCGCCACCGATCGTCACCTGCGACGTTCCCGGCGTCGTCGGCAGAAACCAGCCGCGCGGTGTCAGAAACTCCAGCAACTGCCGCAACGTCACGCCGGCTTCGCAGCGCAAGCTGCCGCGCGTCTCGTCAAACGCGAGAAGCCGGTCCATCGCCGGCGTCCGCAACAGCGTGCCGTCCGGGTTCAGGCAAACGTCACTGAGGCTGCGCCCCAAACCGAAAGGCAGAAACGTCTCGCCCGGCAACGGCCCCGGCAGCGTGTCCGTGCTGCGCCAAACGCGAAGGGTCTTCTGCGGGACGGCGGGCCAGCCGTTCCAAGGCCGGACGATTTCGGTTTGGCGAACCGGTTGTATTGACATGGTCATTCGCGGACCTCGAGCACGGCAAAGTACTGAAGACGCCGGCCGAAGAACCAATTCCATCCTGCGGGGTAGAGTCGCATGGAGACAAGTTCCGACTTCACGCGCACCGGCAAATCCTCAAACGCCTCGCGCCATTCCGCCAACGTCGCATAGCGATAGCGACACGGCACGTCGTAGGGCGCGTTGGCGGCCCAATCCAGCAGACACAACCGCCACTGCGCGAGCCAGCCGTCGATCTTGTGGTCCTTCACCAAAACAAGCCGGCGCGAGACGCGGCAGCATTCTTCCAGCAGATGTTTCGGGTCGCTCGCGTGATGCAGCACGTCGGCCACGATCACAACGTCAAAGGCGCCCTCTTCAAATGGCAGCGAGGCCCCGTCGTAAATCGTGACCGGTACGGCGCAATCCGGCCGGCGTTGTATTTCCATGCCGTGGACTATGAGCGATTCCGGGCGATCCGGATGTTGCAACAGCGCCTGACCGAACCGGCCCGCGCCACAACCGACGTCGAGCACGCGGTCGCCCGACCTCAGCTCCTGCACAACGAGATCAGAGAGCACGGCAAGCCGGCGCGCATAAACCGGTTCGTGGAGCCTGCGCAAGAAAGAGTTAAGAAGTCGCACTGGATTTCCAGGTTGCGCCAGCAACGCAAACGGACGGGCCCGCAGATCGACATTCTCCGGCACACCCGCGCCGAAGTTCCTTACACGCTGCGTTCGCTGGGATTTCTGCCGCCATATCAGGATACCGCGCAGCCTACGCCGATGTCACGACCGGTCAAAGCAAAAAACTTTTTTGTATTCAAAATCGCGCGATCATTCTGGGGCTTGTTTTTCCACCCACACTGCAATCACGTTTGAAGGTCCCGGTTCCACGCAGTTGCGCCACCCGCCTGTTGCCCAATAACACCCAAGCGCCGCGTGACGTGACGAGGAACCCACTCGACGTCGTCAACGCCGCCGTGTAATCTTGTCGCGTAAAGAATGCTGCGGCGTCCGGCGGAAACCGTAGCCGCGCAACAGGAGTAACTCATGAATGCATCGAAGCCAGTCACCACCGCCAACTCCCCTTCCCGTCGCGAGTTTCTGAAACTCTCCGGGCGCGTCGTCGCGGCCTCGGCGCTGGCGGGTGTCGCTCTGCCGCACTGCCATGCAGCCGGCGGCGGCACAACCAAGCTCGCATTGGTCGGCTGCGGGGGACGCGGCACGGGCGCGGTCGCCGATGCGTTTGCCGCCAAGGGCGATCCGGTCATGCTCCACGCGATGGCCGACCTGTTCGAGCAGAAGATGGACAAGAGCCTGACCAGTTTGAAGGCGAAGTTTGATGAAAAGGTGGACGTGACGCCGGAGCGGAAGTTCATCGGCTTCGACGCTTACAAGAAGGCGATTGATTCCCTCAGTCCTGGCGACGTGGTGCTGCTTACCACGCAAGCGGCGTTCCGTCCGGTGCACTTTGAATACGCCGTGCAGAAAGGCGTGAATGTTTTCATGGAGAAATCGTTCGCCGTGGACGCGCCGGCTGTGCGCCGGCTGCTGAAGGCCGCCGAGCTTTCCGAGAAGAAAAACCTCAAGGTCGGTTGCGGTTTCATGTGGCGTCACTCCAAGGCGCGGCAAGAGGTCATCAACCGCATCCATGGCGGCGAGATCGGCGACCTGCACACGTTGCGCATCTATCGCGTCCACGGCCCCTGCCACACGCCACCGTTGCCGAAGGGCATGAACGAAATATTGTTTCAGCTTCAGAACGGCGTCCGATTCAACTGGACCTCGGGCAGTTTCTTCGTGGACTGGCACTGCCACAACGTGGACGTGGCCTGTTGGGCCAAGGGCGCGTGGCCCGTTTCTGCGCAGGGCTTCGGCGGTCGCACGCACAAGGAAGCTGGCAACCTCTTCGATCACTACTCGGTGGAGTTCACTTTCGCCGATGGCACGAAGCTGTTTGCGTTCTCGCGCCATATGACAGGCTGCTGGCAGACCTACTCCGACTTCGCTCACGGCACCAAAGGCTCGGCGCGCATCATGGCCAACCTCGGCGACCCCGACCCGTGCATTTACAAGAACCAGGTGACCGACGACGCAAACATCGCGTGGCGTTACGGGCAGAAGGACATCAATCCCTACCATGCCGAGTGGCAGGCGCTGCTCGACGCCATTCGCAATGACAAGCCGCACAACGAAGCCCGCCGCGCTGCCGAAGCCGATCTGGCCGCGCTCATGGGCCGCATGGCCACGCACACCGGCCAGATGGTGACGTGGGACCAGGCCATGAACTCAACCTTCCAGTATGTGAAGGACATTGACAGCCTGACCCTTGACTCGCCCGCGCCTATTCAAGCCGACGCTGATGGCATCTATCCCGCGCCGATTCCGGGCAAGACGGTCGAGATCTGACGGCTGCGCAGAACGCCGCCGCTGCTACGGTTCCCAAAGCTGCCGCTCGCCCGCCAGCTTCAACAGAGTCTCCGCATCCTCTTCCAACAGCAGGCGCTCGCTGCGAAGCCGGCGGATGGCTTCCTTGGCGTGAAACAGATAGACCATGCGGCTCGGGTAACGCTCTCGCACGGCGGGCCGGGGATCGTTGGCTTTGAGGCGCTCCTCATACGTGAGAGCAAACGGCAGATACGAACCACAATATGGCGCGAGCATGCCTTCCGCGCCGCATGCCGCCGCGCGCAGGTTCCAACCGGTATAGGTCGCCAACGGCACGGCTACGTCCGGCAAACGGACGCCCGCCAGTTCGTTCCCATCGTGGTCAACAGCAGGCACCAGCATCCGATACGGCCGTCCGATCTTCGGGGGCACGATGTCAGCGATACCTTCCTTCTCCCAACGCGGTCCGAAGTCGAGCCGTAACGGCGTGTAACATGTCGCCGGGAACTGCACGCCGGGAATTCTTGGAAACAACGCACGGAACTCGTCCACGCTGATCAGAGTGCCATCTTTGATTCGCGGATAACGGCTCTCCGGCGGTGGTACGCCACGGCTGGTCCATTCGTCCAACGCCACCAATAGCGCGCGCAGCATGTAGGGCCGGTCATTGAGCGGGTTGCACGGATTCTGATAACTGCCGCGGTTGGTCGAGCCACCACCGAGATGCTGCGCGCCCGCCGCCAGGTAGAGACGCGCGTGTGGATCGAGCGACACATCCTGCCTGCCGTTCACGTCGGTGTGTAGCAGCGACGCGCCCCGGGTCCAATACTCCGTCGAACTCTGCGTGTAGAAAATCTTCGGTATCTGGCCGCGCGCGCGCACGCTGGCCAGAATGTCGCCCGTGCGCCGTGTCACCGGGTCGGTTTGCGGCAAGGTATTGAACGGGAACGACTCGGACGGCACGAGGACGTTTTCGTGCTGGCCCGCGCAGAGCGTGGCCATGCCGAAGCGGCAATTGAACAATCCGCGCCCTGCCCCGCCGACGTGGGAAAAGGCGCCGTCAAACACCACGCGGCGCCGTTCGTCGGTATTGAAGTCTTCATAGATGAACTGGTTCACGAACCGGCCCGACTGCGAGATACCAAAGACGTAGGCGTATTGGATGGCACCCGCGAGCGGGTTTGCATTGCCTTGACGGTCGGCAGATTCGTAGCGGAAGAACGAAGTGCAGTCGCGCACCGCGGCGAGTCCGAGTCCCGACACACGCGGGTCGCGCGCCGTATAGACCAGTTCGTAGAGCCAGCCCGGCCGGATTCCGCCCCGCACCCATAACTGCCCCGCGTCGGCGACCGGCTTGCCGTTCTCGGCGCGCGCAAACGCCCACTGATCCGCGGCGATTTCCACCGCCGGTTTGGAGCGGTCGGGACGCATCGTGAGCCGCGCCTGTTGGGTGTCGAGACTCACCGGGGGATAGGGAATGGCGACCGACCACGGCGTCCAGTAGAGCGGCGAACTCTCCACCGGCTGGTCGCGGCAGATTTCCACGTGAACTTTGCCGATGATCGGTTTGCCGTTCTCTTGCGCGACCGGCAGCCCCGCCACGAGCCGGTTCTCGCCCGGCGCAACCTCACCGTTCCAGCCGCACCACAACACCGACCATCCGTTGCGCATCAGGAAACCATTGCCCGCGTCGGCGAGCGTGGTGGGGTCGTTGCCGCGGGCCTCGTTGAACGTCCAGAGGGCAAGTTTGTTGCCGCGATTGTTCACGTCGTAGAGCAGTCGCCCGTTGCCACGCCGCGCATCCGCCGGTTTGAGCAGGAAAAAGTCCGTCCAGAACTCGACCCGCCCCCGCGCGTTTCGCGGAGCGAGTTTGATGTCGGCAATGCGCGCCTGGCTGGCGTCTTCCGGGTCTACCTCGCAATGCAGTCGCCCGACGATCTTCTCATAAGCGCCCACCTGCCCAAACTCATGCCCGCCGGCAAACGGCTGGCGCTCGCGAACCTCCACGCGCAAGACCTCGGCTTGCGTGGAAGCCATGAAAACCAAGCCCAGAATTCCGGCAGACCATAGCTGTCTCTTCCAACAGGTTGTTTTCATATCTTTCGCAATTCGACGACGACCGCTCATCGCGGAGTCAGCGCAACGGTGGTTTGAATCGGGTGACCACACGTGCACCCGGCGCTGGCTTCGGGAATCAGAATCAACCCGCCAGCAGGAATGATGTTGATCCAACAACCGGGGCGGATGGCGGTGGTCAGGACGGTATGCTCGCCGCTCTTCAGGTCAAACATCCGGGGATTGTCATACCGACTGAAGGCACAGGTGGCAGAGGTGGACAGCGTGCCGCAATTGCCGCTCTTCTGCCATTTCCAGCCGTCCACCGGCTCGCCTGTGTTGATGTTACAGGCGAAGCCCGTGCTGTAAACCACCTCACCCACGATGGCCGGATGCTGCACTTGCTCGCCATGCGGACCTTGCAGAATGTGGTCGGGAACAGGCGTCTGCGTGTTCCGCCAGAGGCGCTCGCCGGTGCCGGCATCGAAAGCAGCGAGGTCGTAACGGACACGGCGGCTCTTCTCCACGAGTACGTTCCTGGTTCCCGTCACCAGCAGCTTGCTGCTGGCGTAGCTCAAATAGACGATGTGCTCAATGGCCTCCAATTGCGCCGGCTTTCGCCACAGCACTTTGCCGGTGCGGATGTCCAGCGCCACCAAGTCCGCGCCCTGACCGAGGAGCGTTGTCAGCTTGACGCGGCTGTCGGCCACCGACCGCGATGCAGGGTTGGTGCTCTCGACGAAATAGACCCGTTGACCTCCAAGCGCGAGGGTCGGGTTGACGATGACGCCGCGCGCGGGCACATAGGTCCAGAGCCGCCGGCCGGAGACGCGCTGGTGAACCAGGAGCGAGTCGCTGCAAACCACCGGCATGGAATCACGCCAGAGGAGCACTTCAGTGTACATGGTCTGGGCGCGGAACGCTCCGCCGCGCCTCGTTACGCTGCCCACCAGCAGATCGCCCTCGACGGCCACGTAGCCCCATTCGTTATTGCTGCCGTCGGCGGAGACGGGGACACTGAATGTCTTGCGCAGTTCGCCGGTCTGCGCATCCAAAGCCAGACAATCGCTGCCGGAGGCGATGTACACGCAATCATCCGCCGCCGCCATGTTGCCGCAGTTCTTGAACGCCGCCAGCCGGACCGATTCCGGCACGTCGCGTTCCCACAAGATCGTGCCGTTGTAAGCATCCGCGGCCACCACGTAGTTGTCTCCGGACACGAACAAGCGGCCATTCTTATACAGAGGCCCAACGTTCTTGTCGTGCCGGTCGGGCATCTGGCGCGGGCCGGGCCGGCCAAACCATTGCAGATCCACAGCCCCGGCAGCCATTGCGTCTCCACTACAGGCCGTATTGCCCGCATCGCCGTAAAAATGCGACCACTCACCCGCGCCCGACAACGCCCCACGCATTGCCGAACCGACGGTGAGGTTACCGGACTTCTCCACCTTCCAGCCGGCGATCGTTTGTTTGCCCCATTCGTCGAACCGGCTGGAAACCGACGCATCAGCCGTCACGAAAGCCACCACACCGCCGGAAGGCCGCAACACTCGCTGAACCTCAGCGGCTGAATCGGGCAGTTTTCCGCTGCGTAGCGCTTCCTCAGAGACAATCAAGTTCGCCCAGCATTTCTGGAACGGAAGTTTCGTGTCGTCGCCTTGGTGAATCGTCACGCGCGTCCCGTAGAGTCCGGCCTCAGCGAGGCGACGCCGGGATTCCGCGACGTGCCGGGCGTCCGGCTCAATGCCCACGACCTGAAACTGGGAACGCCTTGCGATTTCATAGGCCAACCGCCCCGAGCCTGAACCGAGCACCAGACAGTAGCCCCGGGTCGTGCCCGCGCGCTGGATCGCAGTCCGGGCTGCTTGGGCATACAGGGATGATTGGGCGTCCGCCGGGAAGGGTGAAGGTCGCGCCGCTTCTTCGACAAACTCGAAGGTCACCGGTCCGCCCGGCAACGGTTTGCCGGGCTGGAAGCAGTGGATGATGCCCCGGTCGGTGCTCACGTAAAGCCGCCCGTCACTCACGGCGAGGCCGTGGGCTTTGCCCTGCACGTTGCCCCGCCAGAGCAACTTGCCGTCGGTGACATCGTAGGCCGAAACGCGCTCCGGTTCGCCAACGAGAACCGCATTGCCCGCCAGAATCAGCTCGCAACCGTCGGGAACGGGAGTCTCCCATTTGATATAATCTCTGCGTGTACCGCCCAGCGCCTTGATCCGCGACAAATCCTGCGGCGTCTTTTTGGCCTTGGCTTGCAGACGACTGAGTTCCAGCCAGTGCGCGCGATCCACCGCGCAAAGGCGGTCTCTCGTGAGGATGTAGCACATTGCTTTGTCGGCAACGACTCGCAGCCCATCGGCAAACACAACCTTGTCTTTCGATAAAGGCGAGCCGGCCTGGATGCCCGCCGTTTCACCGGCGCTGTAGAGCACAGTATCATCCACCAGCACCGCAAAACAGCCGCCCGCCCGCCGGTTCGCTCCGGCGCCGGGCAGCGACGCCACCGGTTTTCCCGTCTGGCGGTCGAACGCCATCGGAGCCGTGCGCCCGGTCGGCACATAGAGGTGCGAAGGCGACGCGAGCAGGTAACCTTGCGAGACAATCTCAATCGGCTGCTTCCAGAGTTCCGTGCCGTCTTTCGCGCTGACGGCGCAGAGATAGCTGCCTTGCGACGGAAACAGGCCGGCGCAGAAATAGACGACGCCATCGTCAACCACGACGCCGCAACGCACCGGCCACAGCGACATCATCCGGCCATTACCCGGCAGACGGCGGTCTTCCGGTCCACCGCGATATTTCCACACCACGCCGCCGTCATCAGCACGCAGACAGTAAACGCAACCGTCATCGGAGCCGACATACACCCGGCCATCCACGACGACAGGCGCCAGCCGCACGGGACCATCGGCGGTGAACGTCCAACGCACGCGCCCGTCGGCAGCGTCGAGACAGCGCACCGCGTCATCAGCCGACGAACCGTAGTAGAGCGCACCGTTCGCAACCGCCACGTGAAACGCCCGGTCGTAGGTGGTCGTGGGGCCGAGATTCGCAACGCGGCGGAAGACATCCTGTTTGGCGGGCAGTTCGGGCCATGCTGGATTAGGCGCGGCCGACCGATGCATCCAGGCTTCCGTCAACGGCAGTTTGATCTCCTCGGCGGAAATGCCGCTTCGCTGTGCGTCGTGCCGATAGGCCGGCCACGTGGCCCAAGCCGAGGCTGCACCGGCCATCCAAAGCGCCAGTCCGACAATACAACGGGCAAGGTTCATGAGGTTGATCGTAGAGTTCATCGTTCCACTTTCTTCACGCGTGGTCATTCACCGCGCCGCATTCACCAGCAATCGCAAGCGTGGCGGTTATCGCGAACGACTCGTGCAGAAAAGCCGATCCAGAAAATCCGCCAGATGCACCACTTCGATGTCGGACCGGCCCGCGGCCACCAAGCCGGCGCGAATCTGCAACATGCAACCGGGGTTGGTCGTCAGCACCACCGACGCGCCGGTTTTCAGGATATTTGAAACCTTGCGCTTCTGGAGCCGCGCCGCCATGTCCGGCTGAGTGAGATTGTAGCTGCCGGCGCTGCCACAGCAGAGGTCGCTCTCCGGCAGTTCGACATATCGGCTGCCGCAAACCGCCTTCAACAAATCGCGAGGCTGCTGCCGGATGCCCTGCGCGTGGTTGAGATGGCAGGCGTCGTGGTAGGTCACGAGCGGCATGGATTCAGTTTTGAGAGTGAAGGAGCCCGGGCTGAGGATCTCGACCATGTCGCGAACTTTGGCGGCGAAATTCTTGCCGCGCGCGGCCCAGTCGGGATCGTCCTTGAGCAGCAACCCGTATTCCTTGAGCGTTGCGCCGCAGCCGGAACCGCCAATGACGATGTGGTCCACATCGAACCGCTCAAAGACCGCGATATTGCGGCGGGCGCAATCGCGCGCCTTCTCCAATTGGCCGCTGTGCGAATAGAGCGCGCCGCAGCACACTTGTCCCGGCGGCGTCACGACATCGAAGCCCGCGCGGTTCAGCAATCGCACGACAGCGCTGTTGGTTGGGCCGAACATCACGCTTTGCACGCAACCTTCGACGAAACCAATCCGCCCTTTTTTCTCCGTCACGGCGGTCGGTGAGATCAGCGGCAGCGGTTCGCTCCGGAAACCGGCCGGCACCAGTGACGTCATGCCGCGTGTGAAACGCGGCAGCCATCCTTCCACGCCGATCCAGCGGATGAATTGCAGCGGCGCCAGCGCCAGTTTCGTCCGCCACGGATACGGAAACACCTGCTCGACGAGCACGCGCCGCAGCAACCACTGATAGAGCGAGCGCTGATACCCGTGTTCGATGAAGTCGCGCGTATGCTCGATCAGTTCGCCGTAGTGAACGCTGCCCGGACAAACCGTCTGACAGCCGAGACAGCCCAGGCAGACGTCCAGCGGCTGCACCGTCGCGTCGTTGAGCGGCACCCGGCCGCTGAGAAGCTGGCGCATGAGGTAGATGCGGCCGCGCGGTGAGAGGTTCTCGTCGCCGGTCTCCAAATACGTTGGGCAAGACGTCAGGCACAACCCGCAGTGGACGCAGGTCAACGCGGTTCGCTCGTCAATGAATGGCTTAAGCACGGCGGGCCTGGAGGTTGTTTGCTGGATCGAACTCATGCTTCAGACGTTGTATCAACTTGGTGGACGGCGCGATGCCGCTTCCCTGATCCTCGCCCCGATAATAGATGACGCCATTGCCCGCGCGCGCCACGAGCGACGTGATGCCGCGCATAACGGTGATTGTCGCGGCAAGCTTGGACGGCAGCACGGAAAGCTTGTACACCGGTCCGGGAACGGTGGCAGACCAGAACATCTCCTCGTAACTGAGAT
>JBAZIR010000059.1:0-20425 GCA_041651735.1 Verrucomicrobiia bacterium
TGCCGGGAAAATCCATAGGGGAACGGGGGGGGGCGGGGGCGGCGGGATTCCGGTCACTTCTCAAACCGATAGACCCGCCATTCGACCAGCGACGGCTCGCGCATGAACAGCGCGCGTCTGTGTTCCGGCTTCATTCCTAGGTAGTCTGGCAACCGGATGCCGGTTCGCGCCACCAGGTTGAAAATCGGCGCGTCGGGGTAGGAACTCAGAAGCTGGCGCTCGTATCGAAACCGTTGGACGAGGCTCAGATGGTCCTTCAACCGATCCAGGGTTGACGTGTGAAAAGATTCTGGCAACCACATTTCCGTGCCGCGGGGCGTGGCCGGTTCGCGGATGAACACCAGAAAGAAGTCACCGCGTCTTGGCTCCGGCCTCGCGCCGTTCGTATGTGCGTTCGGCGGCCTTGCCCCGACGTTCGGGATGCGGGTTGAAAAAGAGCCGGACATTGAGGCATCTACAATGGGAGCACTTGCCAGATGCGAAAACCGCTATAAGATAGGCGGCGAGATTACAGTGGGTCGTGCATAAGGTGAATCCTCAAGAAATGACAGGCTTGGTCAAATGATCGCAATCAGTTTCAAGAATTACCTGAAGTATTTATCTTTCATCAGTCCCGAAGCAGGCCAGTGGACCCGTCGTGCGTTGCGTGTGCGCGAGTTTGCCAAGTCGGCGTTCACAAACCGCCCGGAGGTTGTGCCGACATCGGATACTCTCCTTCATGAAGACTACACTATCCGTCCGCCCGACACTTTCTGCATTTCGCCGGGGCATGTCTGTAATCTCCGTTGTCCATATTGCCCGACGGGCCAAAGGCTTGGCAGGTTAAGCAAGGGGGTCTTGTCCTACGAGAATTTCGCCACGATCTTGCGCAAGATCGCGCCTTACGCAAAGCATGTATGGTTGTTCTACTGGGGTGAACCGTTTCTTAACAAAGACCTGCCGCGGATGATCGCCGCTTGCGCCGAGTTGGGCATTGAAACCACCCTCAATTCCAACCTCACGGTGAGGGATTTTACGGAAGATGAAGCGACCACCATTGTGACCTCTGGTCTTAGCATTCTCTATGCGTCCATTGATGGGGCCAGCCAGGGAACCTATTCACGATACCGGATAGGTGGAAGCTTTGAACGAGCGCTCAGAAATCTCGAGAGACTGCGATTGGCAAGAGACCGAGTTGGTCTCGTCAGACCTCATCTCCTGTGGAAGTTTCTCGTCAACGCACACAATCAACATGAACTCAAGGCGGCGGTCCAGTTGGCCAACAAAATCGGTGTCAGTATCAAGTTCGATCTCATGGATGTGCAGGGATACAAGAGTTGGGAGAGCCGGTATCACGGCAAGAGACGAGCCACATTACAGGGCATGGATGATCACTGCGAATGCACCAATGACATGCCGGACTCGAACAGATCTTGTTCGCCTTGCCGGTTGCCTGCGCCGCGCCATGCGATCAAGTTGCATCACGACTTGGTCTATTGCTATCAGTTGTTCGATGCGATGTTCATACACTGGGACGGTCATGTGTTACCGTGCTGCAACGCGTTTGGTGACGAGCTTTTCGTTGGAAACCTATTGACGGATGATGTGGAAACGGTCTGGAACGGTGGAGCGTTTCGCCGTTGTCGTGAATTCGTCCACCGCTACGGGCCCAAGCAGAACACTGGCTCTGTATGTGAACGTTGTCCGTGCCCCGTGACCGTCAAATATCTGCCCGAGAAGCCATAGACCGGGGAAACGGGAGGTGAACTTTGACTGGAAACCAGTCAGGCCTTACCGCGCAAAACGATACACCTGCCACTCCACCACGACGGCTCGCGCATGAACAACGCTGCGTCTGAGTTCCGGCTTCATTCCAAGGTAGTTCGACAGCCGAATGCCGGCTTGCGCCGCCCGGTTGAAAACCGGTGCGTCGAAAACCCAAAGGTGTAATTCATGTCGCGGTTCTGGATCGAAGCAAGCAGTCATATTGGCAATGCCGAACCAGTTGCCATCTATCGAGTTGCATTGAATGGTCGCAATGTTGCAGATTAATTGGCAAACTTTAGCCATGGCATAGCCGGTGTTGCGGTGGGTGTTTTGACCGGCATTTGTCATGTTCGGGCAGGAAGAACATGTGATCACGCACAAGGTTGAAAACGCATGAAGGTCTCCACGATGCGGCGGATTGATTCATGGGTCGGCACGCCGTTGTGTTTGATCGCCAGCGGGTTGCTGGCAGTGGCGCGCAGGCTGTTCACCTTCTCTGTGCCGAATGACACGCCGAAAAACATTCTGATTATCAAGCTGTCAGAGTTAGGCGCGTTGATTACGCTTGGGCCGGCAATGCGTTCCCTGACGAACCGGGTCGGACGCGGCCATCTGTACTTTTTGACGTTTGGTGAGAGCCGCAGTTTGCTGGAGATACTGGATTACGTGCCACAGGAGAATATTCTGATCCTGCGCACGGATTCGCTGATGCACTTGATTGGGGATGCCTTGGGGGCGCTTCGCCGCGTTCGGCACATGCGGATTGATTGCTCACTCGATCTGGATTTCTTCTCGCGAACCACGGCGTTGATTGCCTTGCTCAGTGGTTGCCGCCGGCGTGTGGGCTGCCATGCTTATTTCGGCGAAGGTCCCTACCGGGGTAATTTGCTCACGCATCGCGTAAAATTCAATCCTCATGTTCACGTGAGTCAGATGTTTGAAATCCTGGCGAAGGCCGTGGAGAAAAACACCGAGGACTTTCCACGGATCGAGTTTTTCCCCGGTCCTGCCGAGGCGCCGCGCGACCGGTTACGGGCGACTGCCGCGGAAATTGCCAAGGTGCAGCGCATGTTGGCGGAAGTCGGCGCTGGCGCGCAAGACACCCTGATCTTGTTGAACTCCAACATCAGCGACCGAGAAGTGATCCCGTTGCGAAAATGGCCGGATGATCGCTACGTGGAGCTGGCGAAGTTGATCCTGGCGGGCATCCCGAACGCTTTTGTGCTGCTGACGGGCAGTTCCCAGGAAGCGAGCACGATCGCTCGACTGGAAGCGACTGTGGGTCACGATCACTGCCGTTCCGTTGCAGGCAAGACCACGCTTCGGGAACTGCTGACCCTTTACAGTATGTCAGCTGTCATAGTCACCAACGACAGCGGGCCGGCCCACTTCGCAACAATGACGGATATTGACGTTGTGGTTCTCTTTGGTCCGGAGACGCCGCTCTTGTGGAGGCCGTTGGGAGATCGAGTCAGTGTCATCTATCGGGGCATTGCGTGCAGCCCGTGCTTCACTGTCTATAACGGCCGCCAGAGCATGTGTCGCAGCAACGTGTGCATGGACATCGCGCCTTCCACAGTTTACGAAGTCGTCAAGCTGCGTGCAGCCAGCCGGCAGGTCGCCGGTCAGGGAAGAAACTGATAGATTTTCCAATCGACAAAGACGGGCTGCCACGCAAACAGGCTCCTGGGCTCTTTCGAACGATTTCCCAGATAGTCAGGCAACTTCACACCGAGGCGAGCAAAGGTGTTAAAGATGGGCGCATCCGGATATGACTGCGGGATTCTGCGCTCGAGCCGCACATGCCGGACAAGCTTCAGCCGTCCTTGAAGCCGTTGCAGGGTGATGTCGTGGAAGGTTTCCGGGACAAAAATCTCCATGCTGCGGTTGGCTGGGTCGCGTGCAAAGGTGATCAGGTAGTCTCCCGGCCGAGGTTCTGGTCGTGTGGGATGGTTGTAGTTGTATTGCCGCAGGTCGGCGCGCCCAAACAACACATCCAGTAATTTCGTCATCTCATTGAAGATGCTATAGGAATCAGCCGGCATATTCATAAACAACCGGCTGGAGGGGGGGGCTTGTTGGGCAATGGTTTTGATCACGATGGACGCCGCTTGGTCGAAGTCATGACGGAAGAGGACGTAATTGTAGCTTCGACAGAAGCTGATGAGAGGCAACAAGGCGAGGTTCGCGATCAGAGCCCACCTCAAACCGGTTTCCCACCACAACCGGACTGGGGCCTTCTTCAAGCCGCTTTCGTTCCAGAACCGCCACAACGTGGAAGCCACGAAGATTGCCAATCCAGCCACTCCCCCCATCAGGTAACGCCCCAAAGGGTGTGTCCAAGGCAACATGATGCCGATGGTTGAGCCTATCCAGCAAAGCCCTATCAATGCCCACCCATCCCATGCATCCAAGTTGCGCCTGCCTCGCCACCATAGCCACACCTGCCGTGCCCAGAGTGCCAACGCAATGGGCACCAGCAGTTGAAATCCGTTCCAAAGGACGTCCGCATATTTGAAGGCCGTGGCGATCAACACGTCAGCGGAAAGGCGGTAGTTCTGCGAATACGCCCCAGACGCAATGACGCGGACACCTGATAGGTTCTTGAGCACAAACCAGGCAACCGCCATGCTCAAGTGGCTCGCAAGATATGCCAGTGCGAGGGGCAGGTTCCTGCGCGCCAACAATGTTCCAGCGCCGGCCCAACACGCCAGCAAAATGCCAACAGGCATGCCCAGCATCCCCACGGAGGTTTCCTTGGTAAAATAAACAGGCACCAGCAATGCCACCGCCGCAGCCAATAGTGCCGCACGCGACACCGGCCGGTTCGCAGAGAACTCGAAGCTTCGCACGACGCACCACAACGAGACGACCACGAACGCCTGAGGATAAAACCCCGGATCACCCAGTTTGAACCAGTTCTCAGCGTTCGGTGAGAACAGCACGAACAATGCGCCCGTCAACCACGCAGCGTGAATGGACAACGTCACTCGCTGCGTCAATGAGAACAGGAGTTGGCAGACTGCCAGCATGACCAGCAGATGCGCCGCATGATGCAGGAAGCAGTGAGTGCCGAAAAGTTTGTATTCGGCCAGGCGCAGAAACACAAAGCCGGGCCGGAAAATCCCCGAGTCGGCCCACAAGGAAGCTGCAAAACCGACTGTCAGCGTCCCGTTTTGCAACCGCTGGCTGTAGTTCACCATTCGCGCCAGGTCGTTGCCGTCGTCCACCGTGGACCAACAGTTCTCCCAAAGAACGCCTGCGTAAAACAGGATTGCCACCAATGCGAGCACCAACCGCAACGTGATCGAGAAACTCATGCGCGGAGCATTCAACGTGAGAAGACAGGCGACTGACTAGGCCGGCGTCGTAACGCGCCGGAAGACACTCGAGATCGCATCTGGGCATCCTCGCTGGTGACAGGCGCGTCAGCGGGGTTGCTGAGCCAAAGCCGCGGCAAAGCCGTCCCGATGGCAAGGATGGGCCAAAGAGTAATCATGGACTGGCCAACCCACATGTCCACCAGGTTGGCAAACACCACCAGCATGAGAATCATCATGACCGAACGTTGAAATTCATCGGTGCTTTTCTGCAGAAACCGGAACGCTTGATTGTAGAAGGAGAACACGACAGCGAGAAACAGGCTCACGCCCAACAAACCCATTTTCGACCAGAATTGGATGAATTGGTTGTGAACACCTGTCCGAAGAATCTCGTCTGTCAGATTGAAATACCATTCATAGTAACCGCCGAAGCCCTGCCCAATGAGAACCCAAAACGGATTGGAGAAGATTCTTTCCATTTCCCATTGCCAACCATACAAGCGCCATGAGCCTGTCGGGTCTTGGGAAGGGTCAATGATACCACGATAGAGTCTGCCAAAGAACTCGCCCAATTGACCCTCCAGGAGCGGATTCATAATCGTGATCACAATGGTGCCCAATATCATGGCAATCGCGCCCAGTAACAGGGTCTTGAAGAAATGCCGGCGCGTGATCCACAGCAGAAAAGGCAAGGTGACCAAGATCGAAGCCACAACCGCACGCATGGCGCTGTAGAAGGTCAAGACAAGCAGCACCGCGATGCCGAGCGCAGCCATGGGGCGTTGTTGAATCGCCATGTGCAACGTCGCAGCTGCAGCGACCCCAAGTGGCAACATTAGCGCCACCGCAAATGATGACGGGCCGCTCTGCGAACTCCTTGCTATACCCAAGAAACCCACCAAATCCGCCATGAGCGACGGGCTGTAGATATTCGCCACCGCTGTTCCCAATATGAGTAACACACCGCCGCCAAGTATCACGACCCATGTCCCGGATAAGGGACGTTTGATGTGATCACGGCCCAGCAAAACACCGAGCACTACAATGTTGAGACAACCGTATTCATGCACCAGATTACCGCCAACAAACCGGGGCAGGAATCCTCGCACCGCAAAAACGAAGTAAAGCTGCACCACCGCTGTGATGATGCAGATCCACTTCAACCAGCGAAGCACCAAATCCGTTTGCTCAACTCGCGTGACATAATGGATGGCGATGAAATATGAAATGCAATGCAGAAACTCGCGGCTCTCGCCCACAGCCGAATAACCGTAACTGGAGAGGCCGCGCGCTGTGCAGCAAAGAGACCAGGCAAACAAGGCTACCATCCAGCGATCAGTCGCGGTGTAAAGATGTGTTTGCCGCATGCAGCCGCGGAAAAACTCCACCACCAGAAACGCCCCCACGAAAACATCACCCGGATAGACGAGCGCACTGCCCATGCCCACCATCGTCCCGCCGCGCAGAAACGAGTGATACCAGATCGCCAGGCCCAGATACAGCATCACAGCCTGAAAGGGCCAGACCATGATCGCCAGCCCGGCCAGAATGCCGAGCGACGCGAACCCCGCCACGATCCATTGCGTGGAAAGCTGCGAGGCGAACTGATACGCATAGACCACCACCACCCCGAAGATCAGCAGATACAAGAACAGCCGTGGGTTATATTCCAACCCCTGGACTATCTGGCCGTAGTAATATCCGCGACGTGATTTCACGCTTCGTTTCTTCCGTCAGCACGTATCTTGGATGAGGAACCACCGCGGTTCAACTGTAAAGCTTGCAGCGTCATGGCTGTCTCCAGCCTTTCCGGGAGAACACCAAATTCTGCTGGTTTTTCAGGTGTTTGGCCGCAAACAGGAGTCGGCAGCAGGTTTTACAGAGGAATTGGGGCTTTCGGAGACCCGCTTTTCGAAAACCGAAAGAAGTTGTGTTGTAACATCGCTTGACGTATTGGGCACGCATCGGCTAGAAAGCTTCACCGATTTGCACAGGAGCGAAACAGAGTGAAAAGCAAAAAACTTAAAACCGTCCGCGTCGTTTCCCCGCGAAAGTCCACCACCGTCGCCAAGACAACCGCTCGCCGATCCGCGACCCGGATCGTCAAACGGTTTAGCGCGCCCGGCATCCAGTATGCCGTGATCGAGATGGGGAAAATCACCCGTTTCGCGCTGATGGTCACACCGGTCAGCCGTGGCCCGGTCCACATGCAGCTCGGAGAGGCGCTGCGCAGTCTCCGCGGCGTCCTCGACAAACAGCGCGAGAAAGCCAACGTGACCGTCCAGACGGTTTTTCTCAGGGATATCAACGACCAGACCTTGTGCGAACAGATTCTGGCCGCGCGCTACGGCGATGAGATGCCCGCCACGACGTTCGTTCACCAGCCGCCTTGCACCGGCGCGGCGCTGGCGATTGAAGTGTGGGCCACCTGCGGCAAACCGGCGTATGTGGAACGGCCGGTGCCCAACGTGCTCCAGTCGAGCATGGGCAACGTTACGTGGACTCACTGCAGCGGCATTACGCCGCGCAACCCGACCGCCAGCGTTTACGAGCAATCGCTCGACGCGTTCCGCCAAATGAAGGAGAAGCTCAAGAAGGCTGGCGTCGAGATGGACCACCTCGTCCGGACCTGGCTTTATCTGGGCAACATCACCGGCCCCGAGGGCGACCTCGAACGCTACATGGAACTCAACCGCGCCCGGACGGATTTTTACGAAGGCGTCCAATTTGGACGCGGGCACGTGATGGCCGGCGTGCGCCAGGCCGTTTACCCAGCGAGCACGGGCATCGGCATGTGCGGCACGGGGATTACGATGAGCGCCACGGCGATCGACACGGATCGCAAAGACGTTTTCATCCTGCCGCTGGAGAACCCGCAGCAGACGCCCGTCTACGAATACGAAGCGGTTTACTCGCCGAAAAGCCCGAAGTTTGTCCGCGCCATGGCCGAGGCGATTGGCGACTACGTCGTCATCTGGATATCCGGCACGGCGAGCATCGTGAATTCCAAGACGTTGCACACCGGCAATCCCGGCAAGCAGACCGATCAGACACTCACCAATATTGAGCTGCTGCTCTCGCAGAAAAACCTCGCGCGGCACGGCGCGCCCGGCGCGGGAGCCACGCTGCGTGATCTGGCGAAGCTGCGCGTTTACGTGAAGCGCCTGCAGGACTATCCGATCATCCGCAGGGTCTGCGAAAAACGATGCGGGAAAAACATCCCGATCATCTACGTCGTGGCGGACGTTTGCCGCTCGGACCTGCTGGTGGAAATGGAAGGTCTGGCCTTCGCCAAGCGCATCCGGTAGGACAGGCATTTTGCCTGCCCATTCCGTCATCATCAACTGGTCAGGCTTGATGCCTCAATGAAGATCCTTGCCTTTCTCCTCCTTTCGCCGTTGCTGCTTTTCGCAGCAGAACTGCCGGTGCCGGTCATGCCCGCGGGCGTCGGCGTCAACATTCATTTCGCCAGGGGCCGCGAGACCGACCTCGACCTCATCGCGGCGGCGGGATTCAAATTCATCCGCATGGACTTCACCTGGTCCGGCATCGAGCGCAAGAAAGGTGAATACGATTGGTCGGCCTACGACGAACTGACGGCCAACCTGGAAAAGCGCGGCCTGCGCGCGATCTACATCCTCGATTACTCCAACGCGCTCTACGAGGAAACCATCACCGTTACCGACAAGCGCACCAAGACCGAGCGCAAGGACGTCGCTTCGCCGCAGCACCCGGAGAGCGTCGAGGCGTTCGCGCGCTGGGCTGGCGCGGCCGCCAAGCGTTACCGTGGCAGGCACATCATCTGGGAAATCTGGAACGAGCCGAACATCAGTTTCTGGAAACCGAAACCGGATGTGGCGCAATACATCGCACTGGCGCTGGCGACATGCCGCGCCGTGCGCGCTGCCGATCCGCAGGCGACGATCGTCGCCCCCGCTTCATCCGGGTTCCCATGGGAATTCTTCGAGACGATGTTCGCCTCCGGCGTCCTGAAATACCTCGACGCCGTCAGTGTGCATCCGTATCGGCCTTACAGCAAATCGCCGGAGACCGCCGCCGCCGATTATCTGCGGCTGCGCGGTCTCATCGCGAAATACGCGCCCGCCGACAAGCGCAACCTGCCGGTCATCAGCGGCGAGTGGGGCTACGCCACACATGACAAGGGCGTCTCGCTGGATACGCAGGCGGCGTTCATTGCCCGGCAACAGCTCGCCAACCTCCTCAATGACGTGCCGCTTTCGATCTGGTATGACTGGAAGAACGACGGCACGGACGCGACCTACAGCGAACACAACTTCGGCGTTGTGGACAACCGCTTGAAACCGAAGCCGAGCTACGTCGCGGCGCAGACGATAACTCGCGAACTGGCTGGTTATCGCGTCGCACGGCGGCTCTTCCCGACTGTCGCGCCGAGTGACGACGACTTCATCCTCCTCTGTGAGAACGCCGCCGGTGACCACAAGCTCGCGGCATGGACGCTTGGCGAACCGCACGCGGTTGCTCTCAACCTCGATCTGGCGGGCGCGGAACAAATCACAGCGGTGAATGGCGACGGCAGCGATTACAAACCGATGCTCAGTCGTGACCGGCTCACGCTCGACCTTGGCCCGCTGCCGAAATACATCACACTGCGCCAGCGCACGCGCGCGCTGGCGATGGCGGCGGCATGGTCGGCGACCGCGAAATCGGGCGTGCTTGTCGCGGCCGGGAAAGCCCGTGGTGCACGGGTACGCGTGACGCTGCGTAATCCCTATCCCGAACCGGTGCGTGTGGCGTTGGCTGTAGAAGGGGTTGGCCACTGGTCCAAACCGCTGACGGTGGCGTTGCCGCCAAAGCGGACGGTGACGCAGGATCTTTACGGCGCGCTCTACCGGCGCGACTCGGTGACGGCCACCGTCACCGTGCAGGTGGAGTTTCAGCGGGAAACCGCTACGAATGCCTGGACGACGTTTGCGCGCTCATCAGAGCGCGTATCCTTCGTCATCGCCAATCCGTTGGGCATCACGTTCGCGCCGGTGGCGGATGGAATGCGGGTGCAAATCCAGAACCCGGCAGCGGCGGAGTTTGTGGGTGTTGTGGTTACAGGCGCTTTCACGAACAAAGTTTCACTGAGTACCGGCCAGCACGAAGCGAACATCGTCCTGCGCAGCGTCGGCAGCGGCCCGATGGGCGCGCAGTTGCGCGATCGTTCCGGCAACATCGTGGCGGAGGTTCCGCCGCAAGCCTATCGCAGCATTGAAGTGCCATCGTTTCGCGCGGCACTCGACGGCGACGCGAAGATCGCCGCCACCGCGAACATCGCCCTTGCCGATGCGCCCGGCGACAAGGCCGCGCCGTCGCCGAAAGCGTTCCGGCTCGACTACAACTTCAGCGAAGGCTGGCGATTTGTCCGTTGTGTGCCGGATGTTCCGAAGCTGCTCCCGCTCGCGGGCAAGCCGCAGGCGCTTGGCGTCTGGGTCTTTGGCGACAACTCCGGTTGCTCGCTGAACCTGCGCATCCGTGACGACAGCGGCCAGACGTTTCAGGTCAACGGGCCAAAGATAGAATGGACTGGCTGGCGCTGGGTGACGCTCGACCTGAGCGGCTTGCGCCACGCCGGCCACTGGGGCGGCGCGAACGACGGTATTATTCACGGCGCGCTGCGATGGGATTGTCCGCTGCTGCTCGACGGCCACCGCCGAAAAGCCGCCGGCACCGTCTGGTTCTCCGGCTTGACGTTGGTCATCGCGGACTAGCAGAGCCTGTTCCGTTCGGGCCGTGCGTCCTCGGCATTTGACATTGGCCGCTGTTCGATGTTTTGATTCGCTGACTCAACTGAGGTCTCACTATGCGACTGACTCTTCTTCCTCCCTCCCTTCTCATCGGCATCTGCGCGCTCGCTTCTCCGCTGTGTGCCGCCACATCCGCGCCTGACGGCTGGACCACCGCTGCGCCGCGCGAGGAAATCCGGCCGGCGTTCTCGTTCGATCCGAAAGGCGGCCCCGACCGCGCTGGCAGCTTTGTCATCCAGGCCGATGCGCGTGAAGGTCTCGCGGGTTGGTGGACGAAAACGTTTCCGGTCAAAGGCGGCCAGCATTACCGCTTCAGCGTGTTGCGCAAGACGACCCGCATTGATGTGCCGCGCCGCAGCGCGGTGGCCCGCGTGATCTGGCTCGATGACAAGGGCAAACCGGCGATGCGTGACGCGTCGGAAACGCGCGGCTTTCGAGCCGGTATGCCTGCGCGTTCCGAGCCGGAGTATCCGACCGACAAAGCAACCGACGCCCGCGGTTGGACGGAAGTCTCCGACATCTATCGCGTTCCCTCGGCGGCGACGCGCGCTGTCGTTGAACTGCATCTGCGCTGGGCCGTTCGCGGCAAGGTCGAGTGGAGCAACGTGTCACTCACCGAAACCGCCGCGCCCGCGCCGCGCATCGTGCGGCTGGCCACGGTGCACTTCGTGCCGCGCGGCAGCAAGACGCCGGCGGGCAACTGCCGATTGTTCGCGCCCCTGATCGAGGAAGCCGCGCGACAGAAGGCAGACCTCGTCGTGCTCGGTGAGACGCTCACTTACGCCTCTACGGGCTTGAAGATGGTGGATGCTGCCGAGCCGGTGCCCGGTCCTTCAACCGAATACTTCGGCACGCTGGCCAAACAGCACAACCTTTACATTGTTGCCGGTCTCATTGAGCACGCCGGGCACCTCATCTACAACACCGCCGCGTTGATCGGCCCCGACGGCAAGCTCGTCGGCAAGTATCGCAAGGTGACGCTCCCGCGCAGCGAGATTGAATCAGGTGTCCAACCCGGTCACGAGTATCCGGTGTTCGACACGCGTTTTGGGAAAGTGGCCATGATGGTTTGCTACGACGGGTTCTTCCCGGAGGTGGCGCGACGCTTGAGCAATCGCGGCGCGGAGGTGATTGCGTGGCCGGTTTGGGGTTGCAACCCGCTGCTGGCCGCCGCGCGCGCCTGCGAGAATCACGTCTACGTTGTTAGCAGCACTTATACTGATGTGTCCACGAAGTGGATGATCTCCGCCATCTTTGATCACGAAGGTCTGACTATCACGCAAGCTGACAAGTGGGGCACGGTTGCCGTGGCCGAGGTGGATCTCAACAAGCGCCTCCACTGGTCGAGTCTGGGCGATTTCAAGGCCGAATTTCCCCATCACCGCCCAGCGTGGGACAAGTCAGACTAGACGCCTGTTGCTGCGTGCGTTGGAACTTGGAAAAAATTTCAGTGGGCAGGCAGCGACTTCCGGTGTAAAGTTCCACCGGCAAAGGAAGAGCGGCACCTAAGCACGCATGAGATACGAGATAACACTTCCAGAAGGGGTCCCCACCGGCGAGCGGCTTGTCATCGGTCGGTGGCACAAGGAGATCGGCGACAACATCCAGAAAACGGATGTCATCCTTGAGATCGAAACGTCCACGACTATTCTCGAAATCGAAAGCCAGGTGGAGGGAATGCTGGGCGAGATTCTCTGCGATGCCGGCGAAGAGGTGAGCCCCGACAATGTTCTCGGCATTATCGAGGACGATCAACCAGAACCCGAAGCCACAGTCGCGGATGGGCAGGAGGGTGAGGAAGCTGCTGAAGAGGAAGGTGCGGAGGAGCAAGCCTCCGGAGAGGAAGTCACCGCGGACCCCTCGGCTGAAGAAGCCGCTTCCGGGTCAAAGACATCGTCTCGCGCTGCCATTACCGACCGCGCACGGTGGCTCGCCATGGCCAGTGGCGTGGAGGTTGAAGGTCTGTCCGGCTCCGGTCCCGGCGGACGCATCATTGTGCGGGATGTTGAAGAAGCCATCGCTCAGCGGAAGGGCGTCCCCGAGGTGACTCCCAAGGAAACGGCTGTGACGACGGCCAAGCAGGTTCCCCTGAGCCCGGCGGAGCAGGTGCTGGCGCAACGCATGGCCCAGGCGCACCGGGATATTCCGCAATACGACATCACCGTCATCGCGGATGCGACACATCTGATCGCATGGCGCAAGGCCCGCAAGGACGCGCCTCGCATCACCGCCATCATGGTCAAACTCAGCGCCGATGTGCTGATGGATCATCCGCGCATCAACGCGACGTTCCTCGGCCGCAGTTGGCGGCCCAACGCGTCCGCCAATATCGCCGTGGCGATGGACACGCCGCACGGCATGGTGTCGCCCGTGCTGCATGACTGCCAGAGCAAGTCACTCCAGCAGATCGCAGACGAACTGACCGACCTGGCATCCAAGGCGCGCGAAGGCAAACTCATCGCGCACGACACCGCCGACGCCAATTTTACAATCACCAATCTCGGTATGTATGACGTGACGACCTTCAATCCCGTCATCTGGCCGGGTCAAACCGCGGTGCTTGCCATCGGCGCGATCCGTCAGGAAGCGGTCGTCATGTCGGGTGCAATCCTGCCGCGTCACGTAGTGCGACTGACGCTCGGCTGCGACCGCCGCGTTGTCGAGGGTGCATTCGGTGCGCGATTCCTCATCCGCTTGAAAGAGATGATCGAGGCGGCGAAGTTATAGCGCCGTCTTCGCGGCTCCCGTCCCACCTGTTTGCCTCACACTGCGTTGTCGGAAATTGCTGTTCAACGCCTCCATGCCGCGACGGCAGACCTCCCGGGCGTAGTCTGTCCAGCGGCCCTGGCCCCAGTAGCGGTAGCAACTGGTCTGTGCCACCAAATTGTGGAAGAGAGCGCTGCGGTAGGCCTGTCCACGCGTGTCCACGGCGCGACCATTGAGTTTCGCGTGGAACGCGGCACTGAGCTTGTTGATCGGATCAAGCACGTTCTCGTAGCCGCGCACCCAGCTCAGGTTGTTCGTCCACGAGCCGCCCTCCATGTGAAAACGATGGTCGCTGCGCTTCGCTTCCTCGATGGCCTTGGCGACGCTCTCCGGCGTCGGCTGGTCGCCGACGCGCTGCCAGAGTGTGTGTTGGTGCAACGGCAGGATGGGCGCGAAATCCTTCTCCGTCAGGCCGGCCGCTGCGAGCAGTTCGAGATACTCGGTGCTGTTGATGCCAACGACGCCCTCGGCGCCGAGGCTGTGCCACGCCGGCTTATAGTTGTTCGGAAACTCGTTCATCATCACGCCACCGTTTTCGCCGTCGGCGATTTGCGCCACCAGCGGTGGCACGCGGCGTCCGGCCAGTTCGCGAGGTTGCAGGCCGCGGGCTTCGCTCAACGGCTGCATTTGCGCGACGAGCTTGGTGTCGGAACCTTGCGTCTTGATCAGCGCGACGATGGAAGCCTCCTCGCCGCGCGAGTTGCGCGCAACGAGCCGCCGCGGCAGGTAGCGCTCGCGCAAGCCCTGGCCGTCGGTTTCCTCGACGGTGTGTTCCTGCACCAGCAGCCATTGGTAGCCGCACTCGCGCAACGCGCGGACGTATTCGTAGGCGAGGTCGGGATGGTTCGGCAGGTGCATCTCCGGCGGCGAGAACCCGCGCACGCGGCTGAGCGCCTCCCAGCCAAAGATGGCGGCGAAGTGGTGCTGCCACGCGCGGATGTGGAGGAGGACATCGGGCACCGGCGTCGAAGGCACCACGGCGTGGCCCCACGTCGTGCCGAGCCATTCGGCGCACGGCCAGTAGCGGTCGTTGTGGACGATCGTCTTGAGATTGTCGAGGATGTCGCCGCGACCCATCTGGCGCAGCCCGAACAGCAGTTCGCCGGAGTAGTCGAGCATGATGCGCGGGCGGCAGCCGGCGTCAGCCAGTTCGCGGATAAAGTCGGCGATGCGGCTGTAGCACCACGCGAACACCGGCGCGTCGTGCATGTCGTGGACGTGCTGCCGCTCCATCATGTACTGGAGGTTGCTGATGACCGGCGCGCACGCCAGGTCGCCGTCCTGTAGGATCAGCGGCTGGTGCATGTGCAGCGCCATTCCAAACGCCGACTGGAGCCGATCGATCTGAAACGGTGTGCGACCTGCATACACCGGCCCGCTGCCGCGCGTGGCCGCCTTAAGTTCCTTTTCCCAGCCGCAGAGGTTGGGCAGGCCGTCAATGATTTCCGGAATCGGATCGAGCTTCATCACTTGCCTTTCGTTTGTGGACTGACTGCTATGGCCGGTTGTCCGTGCTCCGAAGCCAATCGGTAATCCGCGCGATAGACGCGGTAGTCGAGCCGGGGGAAGATGTTGTTTTTGGATTCCAGCTCCCCCAGCCAGCCTTCGTGGACGCGATTCTCTTTCAGCATGTCGTAAAGTTGGCCGAACCGTAGCATATGTTCTTTCGTTCGTCGAACCGCGTACGGCGCCATCGAGCCGCGCGTCATGATGAACGCCCAATCGCTCGACTGCGCCAGCAGCAGTTCGCGCGCGGCTTGGTTGAGCGCGCGGCGCGTCAGACCGTCCGCGTTGGGAAAACGCTCGGCCATCTCGGTCATGTGATCGGCGGTGGCGTGCAGGTGACGGTATATCCAGTCGTTGGAGGCGTTGAGCCAGACTTCGTTGTAGCCCTTATAGCCCCAACTCGACGCGCCGGGCATGGCAACCTGGTTGACCGGATACTCGCCCAGATATTCCGGCACAGCGACCAGCTGCAGGCTGTTTCTGTCGGCGGCGGCTTGGCAACAGAGGTGATTCAACCAGACCGGCCCCTCGAACCACCAATGCCCGAACAACTCCGCGTCGTAGGGCGCGACGATCACCGGCTTGCGCCCCATCGTGGCGCGCAGCGCCTCGACCTGGCGCTGGCGGCTCTCCAGAAAATGCCTCGCGTGCGTCGCCGCCTTGTCGAGCGCCCGTTGCCGCACATACGGTTCCTTGCTGTCGGTGCGGCCGGTGACGCGATGATATTTGATGCCCGTGTTCACACGCCGGCCGTCGCGGTGGAGGTAGGGCTTGATGTAATCGAAGTCCAGGTCGTGCCCGATGTCGCGGTAAAACTCCCGGTAATCGTGGTCGCCCGGATAGCCTTCAGTCGAACTCCACACCTGCCGCGACGCCTCCGGGTCGCGTCCGAACGCCGCCACGCCGCTGGGGCAATAGAGAGGCGCATGTACGCCAAACTTCGCGCGGTCGCTGGCGTGCTGGATGCCATCGCTCTCGACAAAGAAATAGCGCAGCCCGGCTTCCTTCAGCGTGTCATCGAGACCGGGGTAAAAACCGCACTCCGGCAGCCACACCCCGCGCGGCGCGCGGCCGAACGTTTCCGCGTAATCCATCACTCCGAGGAACACCTGCGCTCGCACCGCTGCCGGATTGGCGCGCAGCAGCGGCAGGAAACCATGAGTGGCCGCTGCGGCAGTGATTTCCAGCCTGCCGGCCTGTTGCAGGCGCGCGAACGCCCCGACCAGATCGCGCTTCCAGCGGTTGCAGTAGTCCTCGCGTGCTGCGCGGAAGCGGTCGAGGTAGAAGACGGCGTTGTCATGGAAGTCGGGCAGATGCCGCGTGCGCTCGGCCTCCTTTTCGGCCAGCTCACATAGGCGGTCGAGGTGACGCTCACAGCGCCGGCGCAACAGCTCGTCGTTGAGCATCGCCACCAGCGTCGGCGTGAAGGACATCGTCAGCCGGAAATCCACGCCGTCAGCCACCAGCTTCTCCATCGTCCAGAGCAGTGGAATGTAGCTTTCGGTGACGGCTTCGTAGAGCCAGTCTTCTTCGAGGAAATCGTCGTCCTCGGGATGGCGCACAAACGGCAGGTGCGCGTGCAAAACCAGCGCAAGGTATCCGAGGGACATCGTTACTTGTCGTGGGTCACGTCGTCGTCGGCCAGCGGCAGGGCCATTCGCACGCTGAACGTGCCGTCCGGGCTCACTTTCACCATGCGACCACAGACCTCCACGGTCTGGCCCGGCATGGCGCGGCCGTAGATGACGATTTCGGCGTTTAGTTCCAGCTTGATCGAAGGCGCGCGCTCGGCCGCTGCGACCCCGAGGCCGTCGCTGGCCGTGCCGAAACGTTCCACGCTGTGCGACGACGGCGCGGTCTCACGCTCCGCCGCCGGCGACTCCTGCGACGCCGGCTGCGCGGCATCAACTGTGGCGTAACCGCTGCCGTTATCATTGTTGTTGGCGTCGGAATCCGGCGGCGCGTGAATCTCCTCGCACCACCGGTTGATTTCCGCGGCGCTCGGCGAGGCGGAGATGTCGAATCCGGCAACAGTCGGTGGAGGTGGAGGCAGGGGGAAAGTCTCTGGAATCGCTGCGCACACCGGCTCGGCAACGACAGTGTCTTCGGCAACGTTGCCGGGCGTCGCCGCCTGTTCGGTGGCGGGCAGCAAGACAGCTTCGGAGATCACCGGCTCCGGCTCGCTGGTGACGCTCGCAGCCACTGCCGCGAGCACAGGCGCTTCCTCGCGAGCCGGCTCCCCGGCAGGCGCAGTCTCGCCGGTGAGCGGTTCGACTTTCATCCATTCCGTTTCCGCGCGGGGTGCTGCCGCTGCTGCCGGCACCTGCACGATGCCGGATCGGCTCACCGGCACGAACGAACCGTCCGGCGCCCGCAAGCCGATTTCGCCGCAGTAGGACTTTCCGCTGGACCAGAGATTGACATACCAGTTGCCGACGGCGACATCCACCGGCACGTCGAAGCTGTCGCGCGCATTGGCGCCATCGAACTCGACTCCGGTGATATCGTAGAACCGCAGCACCCATGCTGCTTCTGCGTCCCCGGCCTTTGCCAGCGCAGCTTCGCGATCCGGCGCGGTGATTTCCCAGTAGGCGTGAATCCAGTGCGGTTCGATCTCAACGAGCATCAATCGCGTTCTGCCGTAGGTGGCAGGCAATTCCGCCGCCTCTTCGGGGCGCGGCGCACCTGACGGGACCGGCAGAAGCAACTCGATCAACCCGGCCTTGCCGAGTCCGCGCTGGACGGAAATACCAGCGCGCTCAACCATCGCAAGCAACTGCTTGCGCGACTTGGTTTCGAGTTCGCTTCGATTCATATGCTGAACAGCACCGCCGTTGCCCGGTAGAGGCGCATCCTGCGCCTCGAACGACGACCCTGTTTATAGCGAGTTCCCCCGCCGACTCCAACAGCTTTTCTGGTGAATGCGAAAAATTTCGCCCACTACGCTTCGCTTTTCTTCGCGCCGAAGAACATCCGCAACATCCAGGCCACCACGGCCAGCATCACCACGAAGCAAATCAAGAACATCGCGAATGGCGACCATTGCGGTGCCACGCGCCATGAAGCCGGATCGAACTGCCCTGCAAGCCTCAGCAGCCGCACCGTATGCCGGACGAAAACCATCCCCATCAGCGACAGGAACAATGTCGTGCCGGCGAGCCAGAAGCGTTTCTTGAAGAAGAAATGCAGCGATGCGAGCGAAAACACAATGGCTCCCGTCAACGCCCAGATGGCGGGCGAGCGCATGAACGCCGCGAGATGTTGTTCAAGCGACAGCAGATAGACCATTCCCGTGATGGCGGCAGCGACCATGCCTCCGATGAAGAACCTCTTGCCGGTTGCGAACACCACCGCGTTGTCCTGTCCGAGCAGGCCGACGAAGAAGCCGCCGACCGTCAGCGCGCCAAGCACCATGTGCAGCCAGCGCAGCGCGTAATCGTCCACCGCCGGGTTCCAGACCCAGCCGGATGGGTCCTTGGCATAGAGATCACGGACGAGACCCGGCTGTTCCGCCATCGAGAACACGGAGCTATAAACCAACGACACGTAGAGCAGCCCGGCCAGCGCCAGCAGCAACGCCATCTTCCCCGCCCTGCCCGTCCGCTGCCCGGCGAACGACGCGCGATAGAGCGCGTAGTAAGCCACGATCACCGCCGCGATCACGCCGAGCCAGAACCAGCCGCTCACGATGGCCGCAGCATAGACCTGGCGCGGATAGACCAGTTGCAGGAACAGCAACGGCGCGACGCCGAGTGTCACGGTTGCAGCCGTCGCCGCGGGGAAAAGCCGCGTGAATTTCACTGCCGTCGCATCGTCCCATCGCTTCCGCATGCTCGACAGCAGCGTGATGATGACACCGCCGAGCAGGAAGTTCATCGCCATGAAGTGCAGGGTCAGCGTGAGCAGGTGAAGCACGGTCACCAGCCAGAGCGGCGCCGAGATGAATTGGTAGTCCGGGAGATTCACTTGGTTCCTCCTTTGCCGAGTGTCTGGAGAAATGCGACCAGCGCCTTTCGTTCCGTGGCGTCGCCAGTGTAGGCGGGCATGCCCTCGCCCAGATCGGCTGCCGTGTTGAGCATGTTGTTCAGGTCGTCGGCGGATTGGCCCGCGAACGACTTCGATTTGTCGCTCGCCGCGCCGATAACGTGGCACTTGCCGCAGCGAATCTCATAAGCTTTCCGGCCGAGTTCCACGCCCTGCAGCTTGTAGATTTCCGCCAGTGAACGCCTGTCAGTATGATGGCTCAAGTAATCGGCGATCTTGTCCGCCTCCGCAGCCGTGCCTGGGAACGGCGGCATGTTACCCCGGAGCTGATGCGTCGCAGAGACGATCGCACTGATGAATGCGCGGTCGGCGCCGTCAAACGCCGGCTTGAGCGCCTTGTAGCCGTCGAGCGTGTGGCAGCTCCGGCAGGCGTGCCGGAACAAATCCGCCCCGTCGTCGCCCGTCTTGTAGGCCATTTGCGCCAGACAGCCTTCCTTCTTGTAACGGTCCGCATTTGCCACCTCCACACCATTGGCATGGATGTAGCCGGTAATGATGTAAGGCTTGCGGATGGATTCGCGGAACCACTCGAATGCGCCGAACCACGCCAACCCCAGCGCCATCAGCGCTGCCGCCGCGCCAAACCCGAACTTCCGCGGCGCGAGCAGGCCGAATACCACCAGCAGCGCGCCGATGCCCGCTGCCAGCCAGATCGAAATCTCCACGGAGTGAATCGGCGTCGGCATGCTTTGCAGCGCCTTCGCCGTTACTGCCGCCGGGATCGCCTTCCAATACCAATACTGGCACACCGCCGTTACCGCCAGACCTGCAATGCCCCAGCCCGCCGAGTAGCGCACCGTCCGCGCCTTGAACTCGCCCGCCTCGCAGCGTGCCGCCACCAACAGCGCATAGAGACCCGCCAGCATCACGCAGACGCCTGTGCGCAACACCAGCGACGGCCAGAATGTCGGGTTGAAGAAACCGTCCCAAAAATCCCCTGTCGCCAGCCATTGTCCCGGCGTGAGCATGAACGTGATGATGCCGTTGATGACCAGCAGCGACAGCCACGCCGCCACGAAGTAAATCCACCCGACGATGACGTGCGCGCGCGGCGGCATCGTCTTCCAGCCGTAGAAGTAGATCATCGCCGCCGCGATCTCTACCACGAAGAACGTCCACTCCGTGGCCCATCCCCAGACGTAATTGTGGATGAGCGCCTCCGTGGCCGTGGGTGACAGTAGGCCGATCACAAACCAGATGCCCACGCCCGTGACTGCGCCGGCCACCAGCGTCGCCAGCACGAAGAACTTCGACAGCTCTTCCAGGAAT
>JBAZIR010000060.1:0-20369 GCA_041651735.1 Verrucomicrobiia bacterium
GGCTCGCTCACATAACGGTTCATGTCCAGCTTGAGGTAGTCGATCGCGTTGTCGCGGAGCAGGCGATCCATGGCGGCGAGCATGTGGTCGCGCACGTCGTCACGCGCCAGGTTCAGCAGCAGGTCCCCGCGCTGGTCGCCAGTCTGGGCACGCTTGGGCGACTGCATTACCCAGTCCGGGTGCTCGCGGCACAGGTCGGAGTCGGGATGCGCGTTCTCCAACTCGACCCAAATTCCGAACTTCATGCCGAGCTTGTGCACGCGGTCCACCAGCGGCTTGAGGCCGTTGGGAAACCGTTCCGCATGCGGTGTCCAATCGCCGAGTTTCTTCTCCCATCCACTGTCCATGACGAACAACTCGATGCCGACGTCCGCGGCTTGCTGGGCAATGCGGGTCATCGTGGGCTCGTCAGGGTGACCCCCAAGGCTGTTGACGGCGAACCAGGAGTTGTAGATCAGCGGAACCGGCCGGTTTGCCTTGTTGGGGCGCATCACGTGGGCGCGCTGATAGCGGTGGAACATGCGGCTCATTGCGCCGAATCCTTGCGTGGTGTAGCCGCCCGTGAAGACGGGCGTGGTAAATGCATCACCGGGCTTGAGGTGCCAGGAGAAATCAAAATCTTCGATACCGCCAGTGACGCGGGTTTGCCCGAAGTTGTTTTTCTCGACGACGATTTTCCAGTTGCCGCTCCAGTGCAGCGCGCCAAACCACACCTGGCCCGATTCCTCGGTGGCTCTGCCTTCGAGATCGAGCGCGAAGAACGGATTGGCGTGCGGGCCGGAAAGCCCTGTGCGGCTGCCGAGCCGGATGGCGGTCTGGGTCAGGTCCACGTGTTCGATGCGATGCTCGCGGCCCCAATCGCCTGACAAATGCGTGAGGCGATAGTCCCGGTTGCGCGGCACGTGCCAGATGGCTGACTGTATGCTCTCAAGAGTGATGGGGTCCTTGCCTTTGTTCGCGACCACCGCCCAGCGGTCCACGAGGTCCAAGCCCGGATAGATGCGGTAATGAAGACGCACCTCGATCGGGAAGCACGAGTCCGCCAAGGTTACCTGAAGCGTTTGAGACTTGTCGTCTGTCGTGATGGTGTGGTCGCGGTAGGCGAGTTTCAGGGTGCGGGTGCCATCAGCGAAGGTCGCTTTGAGGGCCGGTTCGCCGTAGAACCATCCTCCCCAGCCGACGTATTCAGCGCGGATGTGGTTCTTTTCATCCTGCCGTATGAGGGCGCGGTTGAAGCGATTCTCCTCGCCGACAGGCAGGTCCTCGACGCGCTCGATCCTCGGTCCCCAATAAGTGTTGTTGAGCACGCCGGCTTCGTTGCGCTCGATGGCATAGGTCGAGTTCTGAGTCTGGATAACGAACACCTTGGCGTCGGCGTGGTAACGAATCGCTTCTGCGCACTTCGGAGCCGGTGCAGCCCATGTGGTGCCGATGGCTGCCAGCATCGCGGCCCCGGCAAGCAGAAAGGGCAGGGCACGTCCGCGATCTTTCTGTTGAGCGATCATGCCGATGACGTTGCGCGATCCGCCGGATGGTGTTCCCAGGTGTGTGCTCATGAAAGGTTTTCTCTATCGTTGTCGGTTCTCGATGTTCAGGATTGTCCGCGCGCCGGGGCACACATGCAATGGGGCAGGTCAATTGCTTGTGTTCTCATGCAACCAGTATGCTCGCGGCTGGTCTCGGCGTAAATGGACTGAAATCGCGTTTTTGTGGATGTCGTTAGCGGGAACGCGCGAGTCGGGTTGTCATTTGGCTGCCGCTGCCATGGGATTGTTGTGTGTCTTCTTCGGCCTTGCTGGCTCGAATTTCAGCAGACTCTTGTCGGTGATGACGGCGGGTCCGTCATAGACGGGCATGTCTTTGAAAGTGCAGGTCGTGCCATCCGAAACAATCTGCTGGGCCGGGATCGCGTGGATGCTTCCCGTGATCAGGTCGAGCCAGACCGGTTCCTTGAACCTGGCGTTCGGCAGCGTCAATTGCGCCTTGATGGGGGTGCATTCGTTGGAGGGCACGGCAGTGCCATCCCAGAATGTGACCAGGTTCAGGCCGGTGGCTTTGTCGCGAAACGCGTGGGTTGTCAGCTTCTTCTCGCACTCGATGGTGATGGCTGCGTTCGGGACGCGCTCCACGGCATCGTTGAACACGGAGACGACGTTCTGGGTGACGTAGTAGGCGGTCTTGACCTTGATGATCGCATTGTTCGAGTCGGTCTTGAGCAGGCCGTAGCGGGAGATGAAGTTTTTGTGGTAGCTCAAGTCGGAGATCGTGAACACCGAGGACCGGATGTCGCGTCCCAGATCGCCCAACATGCGGCGCGCGTTCCATTTGGCATGCGACAGTTCCGTCCAATCAACGCCGCTCAATGCAAACTGCACTTCTTCCGACGCGCAGCCGGCCTCGCCCTGCCACAGGCGAAGTTTTGGCGCAATCTCGCGAACGAGTGCCCACAGTTTGTCCACGCTGCCGTAGGTCGCATCGGGGTTTGCGCTGTAGTGGTGGTAGACAACCCAGTCGAAGAGATCGAGTTTCGCCTGCTCTTTGAGTCCGCGGAGGAATCCACCGATAAGATCAGGGTTCGCGCCTGCGGAGACCAGTCCTCCGATTCGGGCCTTGGGATCTACTCGCTTGATGACCTGCGCGGTGCGGATGTTGAACGCCGTGGTCTTCTCGACCGTGTTGCTCTTGGTGAGGTTCGGCTCGTTATACATCATCCACTCTTTGACGCCCTTCGCGGAATAATGCCGCGCCATCGCCTCGACCCATTTGTCCCATGCTGCCAGCGTCTCCTCGCCTTGGGGCAGCGTGCCGCCGGGGCCAAGCGCGGCCTTCGGTTCATAGAGCCGGTTGCCGTAGGAGGTTTCCAGGCAAACTGCGAGGCCGCGCGTGTGTGCGTCGTCCACGATGCGGTCCAGCCACGCGAAATCATAGACGCCCTTTTGCTTTTCAGTGCGGTTCCAACCACCCTGCAAACGAATATGCCGGATGCCCAGCGGTTCGAGATACGACTTGTAAGCATCCCAGTCAGCGTGATCTCGATCCAAGGTTTCGCAGCCGAGCGACCACATCGATGTCTTGATCTCGCTGACACTATTGGGCTTCAGCGTGCCGACCTTGGGCCAGTCGAGCTTCAGCGACGTTTGCACGCGCGTCGGCGTCTGGTCCAGCATGGCCACGGTCGGCACACGCGGTTTCATATCGGAGAAGAACCGGCACGTTCGCAAGAACTGCTCCGGGTGCAGCGCCTCCGCACTCAGCCTCACCTCGTCCAGCCAGCCGTCGAGGCCACGCCCGAACACCAACACGCTGTTGTCATACACCAACGGCCCGCTGGTGATGCCATTGCCGCAGCGCGCGTAATCCACATAGATCGTCGCCGACCGCGTGGCGTGGTTGAATGTCAGCGCCACATGATGCCACGCGCCGTCAGCGACGGTGCCGGTCGAACCGACAGACTGGTTGAACCCTTCGGCGTTCTTTGTATTCGTGCCCGGCTGCGTGTCGAAACGGGCGCGGACGTGGCCTTGCGGATCGATCGAGAGCGACCAGCTTGCGCCCGTCTGACCGTTGCGGCGCTTGCTTGCGATCAGCGCATGGCGCGGCGACTGCCGCTTCACCTTCACAAATGCCTCCACCGTCAGATTCAGCGACTGTGTCTTCGCGTCTGTGCCGGGGACGACAATCTCGCCACCGACCGGGGCGCCCGCGCCGGTCACGCCGTCGTTGGCGAAACGCAGCGAACTCCGGTTGTGGGCGTTTGCCATCGAGAACGTCGCCCCGTTCCAGATATTCGACCCGGGTGTATCCGAATCGAAAACCGGCTGCTTTCCTTTCTCAAACACGCCGGCTTGGGCCGCGAGGGGTGGGGTGCCTGCCGCGGAAAGGTCGCCATCAAACTGCCAGTAGCCCGCAGGTTCTCCAAGAACTGTCCCTGCGGCCAACGTCAACGCTGCCAGTGCTGTAACGATGGGTTTCATATCACCGCCATTGTGGCGCGCCGGCGCTCGTCGGTAAATGGACGGGAATCGCGTCGGTGTGGATGCGGTTAGCAGCGAGCCAACAATCCACAGGGATTTGGCTTCGCAATTTGGATATATGCTTCACTTTCTTCGCAAGAACCAGATTAGGATTCCGAGGACGATCACGCCGCCGATGCCCGCAGCAACCGCCATTCCAATCTTGGGCGCGCCTTGCGTTCGTTCGGGCACTGACATGGGGGCTGACGTTCCTGACGCACGCTGGTTGGGCGATGGCTGTGCAACCGCAGCACCAGTGCCGCCGGGCTGAGAAGACGGTTGTACCCCTTGTTCTAAGAACCGGTCGATTCTGTATGTAAATTCAGCCCGAATTTCTTCGTAATTTCTTACCCCCTTATGCAATTTGAAAAATTCATCACGAAGCTCACGGGCAGTGTTCTTGCCAGAAATGCTGTTGCTCGCCGCCAATCCTTCTACAGCATGAAGAAAGCTAACAACTTGAGCCTCGATCGTTTTCATCTGATCTTCGCTGGTTGATGGCGGAGGTTCAGGGAGCCATGGAGTGATCTCTTTCAATCGCTGACGTGCCAGCTTGGCTATCGCTTCTATGGCTGCGGGATTGTGACAGCGACCCAAGACGAAGAATACCTCAGTTTCGCAGTCAGCGCTGGGCGGAATCTTGTCCAAACGCGAAGCAAAAGCTGCAACTATGGCGTCTTCGTCTGCCAGTGCGCGGAGGACGTCTGTTGATGCCACGATGACGTTGCTATGCTTAATACTCCAAGGTGGAGATACCTTGAATGCGTCATCAATGATCTGGGAGGCTGCGACCGCCAGTAGTTTACGCTTCTCAGGTGTTGCCGCTGTGATTTCCTCCATGGTAATGGCAACAGCACTCTCTGGCTCTCCGAGTATGGACTTGCGAAGCCGATCGGCAAGATTGTCGCCGGATTTCTGCGCACCACAGACTCCCAGCGACATTGCGAAAAGAATAGCGCACAGATACAAGGCGTTTTTCATTTTGCGAATCCCGTCGCAGTTATTCTTGCTCCACGGCGTGAGCGACAAATACTATGGCACCTCATCAGCGGCACTTCGAGTGTGAGGCGAATATGGGAGTTTGTGTTTCACTATGTACGCCAGCTTCCTTACGGTGTGATTAATGTCTTTTTCCGCTTCCTCAAGCACCACGTCCTTCCGCTTGTCCTTGCTGGCTGCGATCGTCAGAATAATTGCGAGTTTTAACTGCAGATGTTCTCTCTCATTTTTGTTCAGGAGAAATGCAATCGTTTCTTCTGGGGAAACAGTGCCGCGATACAACTGAATCAAGCGGTCAATCACCACGGTGTCTGCAATTGATGTCTGAAAGGTTCCCAGAGCCTTGACCGCCTCGATTAGTTTTTCCTTATCATCTTGCCAGAGGTATTCCAGTATCTGGGGCAGGGCCTCTTCTTGTGGCCTGATCTTGCCGCCTATTGTCACATATAGATCTGGCTGGTACGGCCCTGCCGATACATGAACCATATTGGAATCGGCCGACGCAGACAGCGGCGGTCTGTTACGAAGCGACTCCAGTTCCACGTGCCTTTTTGAGGTTATGTCTTTGATTAGCGGGGCCAGATCCATTCGCTCGTGTTTCACGCGTGGAAGTCCCGGGGAATCAGCTTTAGCTGGCATGGGCTGACTCCCATCATCAGCAGGTTTGGTGGCGGCGGTGTTGGGCGGGTTTTGCTTATTTTGACCCTCCGATGTCGGTTGGCACGATAAAGATGTGACCACGCAAATGACCGCGATAATCAGGCATATTGAGTGTCGTGTCGGCGTGTTCACGTTGATCCTCGTCATCCCCAACGAATCCTTGTCTTCATCAAACACGTTATGTCTCGCACCTGAGCTTCAATCCATGAGCGCATAAGTATGACTCATGCCATGATGGTGTAGTCATCTTGCCTGTCTGTTGTTCTGAAGCGTTTTCACTCCCATCCAGCATATCAAGGCCGGGTCTCCTATGCCCGTCCTGCTTCCAAGAATAGCCGGTGAGGCGATTTTATGCAAAGATGGAGCTGGCTGCAACGAGCATTGATTGCGCTGGCTGTCGCGTCCGGTGGACTCTCACCTTGAGATACGCCGTCAGCGCCCCAGGGGCTGCGTTGTAGTGTAGCGTATGGCGAACACCAATCGCATCCCAGACCGCAAAATCGCTTGCCGCACAGGCTCTACTCCTTGAACCAGATTTCCAGCAACCGGCCGATGATCTGACAGCCGCGCGCGTTGGCATGCACGGCGTCGCCCATGAACCAGCCGTAGGTCTTGTTGCGGTGCTTGATATTCGCCCACCAGGGACCAGTCATATCGAAGAAGGCGCATTTCTCATCTTCCGCCACCATCTGCATGTTGAAGCGGAAATTGCTCATTGTCGTATCAATCTCGTATGTAAACGTGCGGATATGCTCGTCGCGCATCGCGCCGAAGACGGGCGTGAGCAGCAACACCTCCGTATCGGGCTTCTTCGCGCGGACTTGTCGGATGACCGAGCGGACGGCCTCGGCGTCGCCGCGGTTGGAGATGCCACCGATGACCAGCAGGTCGGGGTTGTGTTTCAGGACGTAATCCTGGACGCGGTTCTCCTCGCGGTAGTATGTGCAACCGGTCGAACCTCGCAGCGAGGCGATCTTGACGATCTTACACTTCGGATAGTCGCGCATGAGCAGCAGCTCGAACGAGGAGGCAGAGGTGTTGCCCATGATGCTGTCGCCCAGCAGCACCATGCGCAGTTCGCCGCCGTCCCGCAGCTTGCTCATCGTTTTGGGAATGTTCGCGAAACGGCCGGCGGGGGGCCGATAGACGATCGGGTCCATCGCGGCGTAGATGGCATCGATTCGTTGCAGCGCGTTCATGCCGGCGAAGGTGTCGGTGATGGTGCCGTTGAGCAGGAATCCACCCATTTGCGCGGTGCCGGTTGAGGCGACCTTGAGGACGAGTTCATGCTCGGTCTTTCGGTCCAAGCCCTTGGCCAGCGAGACCGGGCGCATCATTGGGCCGGTCGTGTCCTTCGGTGCGGTGAGCTTGCGGAAAGCCGCGCCGTCCACAGCGTATTCGTAGTCCGCGCTGTCCTTGTCCACCACGTCGATGATGCCAATCTCGGAGCCTCTGAATTTCAGCGTCAGTGTGGCGCCGGGTTCGCAGGAGACGAGGATGTGGCGGAACGGGCCGATTGGGCTGGTCTGTCCTGGCATCCAGTTGTCGCCGCGTTTCACCTGAGGGTCCTCGTAGGCGATGATGCGGCCATTGTCGTCGGTCTCCGGGAACAACGGCGGCGGCAGTTTGTAGGCCTTGGGCTTGTCGGGAATGGGGTTGGCGGCCATCAACGCATCCACAAACTTCGCAACAGCCTCTGCGTAAATCTTCGCGCCCGCGTCGGTCGGGTTGATGCCGTCGGCGGAGAATTTCTCGAACGAGATTTCCCCGGCGATGATCTTCTCGGCGGCGTATTGGGCCAGGTTCAGACTCGGGACGCCGTAGTGGGCGGCGATTTGTTCGCTGACGCGGATATACTCTGGCGTCTTGCCCGCCTTGTAAGCCTGAAGCACTTCCGGCGTCAGTGTGTAAACGAGGATGCGGCTGTGCGTGGCGCGGTAGAGCGTGATCTGTCGGATCAGTCCTTCGAGCGACGTTTTGACCTGCGCGATGTCGGCGTTGCGGTCGTCGGCGGCGAAATCGAGGATGGCCAGATGCCCGCTGCAAATCACCTCACCAAAAATCGCCTGTCCGCGGCTGCAACGGAACAGCCCGAACCAACTGCCTCCGGGTTGCATGTGGCGCGTTTCGCTCATGCCGGCTTGCGGGAAGTGCTTCTTGAAGCCCTTCATCATCTGGGCGGAGTAGCGGAGATTGACGTCCTTGAGGCCGGTGCCTGCCAGCACGGAGTTGCCGATGAAAAACAAGTATTGGTTCCCGGAGGTGTTGGCCTTGAAGTAATACTGGCTGTTGGGAATGCCGCCGCGCACGTGGTAGAACTCGGCTGCCTCGGCCACCCACGCCGTGCACACGCCGAGCAGGCAACAGAAGAACGCTTTCGTGAATAGATGTGAAGTCATCATTGCTTTCTCCTTACTTGGCCTCGATCACCTTGATTTCCCCGATCTTATACCGTCGCGCCTTGTCACCGTTTGGAAGCGGCAGTGCGATCACCGGTGACCCGTCCCGTTTGCCGACGGAGACATATAGACCGTAGGTGCCCGGTTTGATCGTCGGCACGTTCGCGCTGAACGGATAGTCGTCCGTCTGCTTCAAGTATTTGACCACGCCGTCGTTGATGACCGGAATCGGCGTCACAATACCGACCGTGCAAGCCGATGGATGCGAGACGACGCGTGCCTGGCCGGTTGGCGCGACCGGTAGGGAGCGCGCATCGAAGCTTTCGTCCACGCTGAGCCACACGATTTTTCCATCGCGATTCTTCAGGGTCAAGGCGAGGCTGCCACCCGCGTAGCATGGCGCCACGCCGACGTTCGCCCAGGATGTGTTGACCGTGAACGGCTCGCCCACGCGAACCTCGCGTGGGAACGCGGCTTCGCGCAATTCCAGCCGGTAGCCCAGCCGCCGGTTGATCCGGTTGACCACATCGCGGTTCTCCTTGAGAAACTTGTCAGGCCACCAGTGAATCGACATGTAACTCGCGTGGTGCTGTTCGACCGATTCCAAAAGCAACCCGGGATCCCACGCGTTCCGTTCCTTCGACAGCCCGTAATGCTCGTGCTCAAGAATGACCGGCAAGGTCGGCCAGAATTTCTGCGCCATGCCGGCGTGATACCACTGCTTGGGCGCCTTCCGCACAAGGATGCTGTCGTCCCGAAATGTGACCCCCTTCGAAAACGCGTAGTCCGTGGAAGGAAAGCTGTTGCCGGGACGGGAACCCCCGGCAACGTCATCACTGATGCACAGCAGCGTGTTGGGAAAATGTTTTTTGTAGAGGTCAACCTGGACCTTCACCCGCTTGTCGGTCTCCTCCTGCGACAATTTGGAAGTCCCGCCCGTGTGGCCTTCGCCCCACATGCCGAAAGTGCCAATGTCAATGAAAGCGACCGACGGATTGCCGTTATAGCGTTTGGCCATCGCAGCCAGGAAACCGTCCAGCTTCTCAAGAAACACAGGATCCAGGTAATCGGGTTCCCACAGCGTCTCTTCCGCTGGTTTCCCGATCGTTGAAAACCGGTAGTCGAGTCCCTTTGCTCCCGCTTTCTGCACCCATTCAGGCGTGGCGTAGCGGAAGCGGTTTTCGCACGCGGTCACCCGCAGCGCGATTCTCTTGCCTTGGGCGATCCATGACGCCGCATAGGAATCAATCAGGTCCCAGCGGAATTTGCCCTCCTCAGGCTCGAGATAGCACCACGGCAGGCGGAAATAGACAACGGATGCGCCCGGAAACCAGTCGAGCGTATCACCCGGCCGCAGTCTGGAGCCGTATGCCCAGAGCCGGTTGGAGTAATGAAAACAAACCCAACCCATGCCGGGATTGATGAGTGCCTCCCCGGTATTTTTCGGATGCACCACCACGCGGGCGTCGTCCGCGCAAACGGCCATCGCACTGCCGAACAAACACGCGGTCGCAAACAGCCTGAGTTTTCGGATGTCCATGTTCCTAGTCATATGAGAATTCCACGTGTGATGTTTTCGCCGACCACAGACTGCCGGCGGTTGGTAGCGCCGTCGCTAAAAAAGTTTCATGGCTTGAGAAGTCCGCATCGCACCGCGCGCCAATACACGGCCTGCGTGTAGTAGTGCCCGTAGAAAACGACCTTGTCGTAATCCACCTGGGCGATCATCTGCTTCACCAGCGCGAGTTGCTCTGGCGTCAATGACGGCTGTGGACAGAGTAGTTGCACCAGCGCTGCCTCGGCAGGCTCACGGATGGTGCGGTCTTCCATGAGGATGGCCTCGGGCCGGTTGGGCACCTTGTAGATTGCCGACTTGTGGAAGCCCCACGCTCGCCAATCGAACCAGACCGCGTTGCCTGTCGGAGGTTGGTATTTGAGGCACTTGGTGAAAAACACCTTGGCGCGGTCGGCGACCAACAGCATTGCCTCCAGCCACTGCTTCTTCAACTCCGGCGATTTCTCCAGTTGATAGAGCACTTCCAACGAAGTTTGTTGTTGCAAGAGCGCGTAAGGGATCTTCGTGGACTGTTCCTTGGATTTTACGGCCGCTTCGGGGCTGTAGCGGCGGGCGAGGTTCGCCCAGTGACTGTCGCCGGTCACATCCGCGCCGATGGCGTAGATCATCGGCAGGCGCGCGATTTCATGCGCCAGGGTCTCCCACATCTTGTCCACCAAGCCGTCGAAGGTGCCGGTTTCCTTCCCGATGCAGTAGTTGTTCGCGGCCACCACATTGCGCTCCAGCCGGGAACAAATGGCGGTGATGATCTTTCTGATCGCGGCCTTTTCCGCCGGTTGGCAGAGAGGGGAATGGTAATAGCGCCACAGGCCATAGACGTGCCAGGTGTATTGGTCGCGGGAACTCTCGCAATAGTGCGATTGTTTGTCGCTGGGGCAGACACCGCGAATTACGAAACCCTCGGACGGACTGAGCGTTCCCAGCAAAGCCAGCCCATCGAAGATTTTCTTGGCGGACGTGCGCAGCTTGGGATCACCGGTGACCGCAAACCGGTCACAGACCATGGACATCATCAAGCCGCCGCTGATCGCGCAATCCTCCATGCCCGTACCCCAGCCGTTGGGGTTTGGAAACTGCTGGCTGGTTTCCTTCGACGTAGGCAGCGCGGCCAGTCGTTTTGCCGGGTCGTAGCTGCAAACGAAATCATAGAAGAGGTGCGTGCGGTCGTCGTAGAAACGATCCCATGCGGCGCGCCATGCCTCATCGGCCTTCGTGCGCAGTTGTTGGTCAGTAGGGGCGATGGTGGAATTGGTCTTCTGGTAAACGAGGATCGCGAGACCGTGTTGGCCCAGGCGCACGGACTTGCCGCCGTCAGGCGCGTCGTCCAGTTTGACGTCGCCGAGGGTGCTTGATTCCAGGAACGAATATCCGGGCACGCGGATGCAGGTGGTGGCCGGCTTGAGAGAAACCTGCGTCGCCACAACCGCCATGCGGTTTCCGTTGATGAAACAGCGGGCATCCACCTTCGGGTTCTGGTTCACGAATCCATCCGTGTCCTTGTAGCGGCCGAGCAGCAGCAGGTCGGCATGCTTGTCCTTGAGCTTGTTGACCTGCGCGAGATATCGCTGGTAGGTGGGCGTCTTGTCGATCAGGTCGCGGCAGCGGTAGATTTCGATGTCGTTGCGCAGGCCTTTGAGCACGGCGTGATTCACGCGGCGCGGGATGTCGGTGTCGTCGCGAATCTCGCGCTCCGACAGGACGACCTCCGGGAAGGTGTAACGAACCCACTCTGTGAAATCCGTCGGCCCCGTGGCGCCGGTGATGTTGTGGATATAGTCCACGTGCTGCGCTGTCACATCCGTGAAGTGCTCCGTGCCGAGTGCGAAGTCGGGGCTGGTTTTCGTATCCAGATAATCGTGGATCATTTTCAACGTGTCCGCCTTGTCGGCGATCACGCGCGTGTTCGGAACCGGGAATTCGCCGCTGAGGTCCCAGTTCGAGGCGGCCTCGCCGTAGCCCAACTGATCGTAGAACACGCTGTCCACGCCGAAACTGATGGCGCGATCCGCCATTCGCAGCAGCCATTTGCGCCAGGATTCGCGGCGCGTGTCGGCCACGACAAAAGTGCGGGCGTTGTAATAGCCCGTGAAAGTGCCGAGTCCCTTGAACCGGTATTGCTCAGTGTAGTACGCGCCGGTGTTGTCGTGGTAGCAGACGTTCTTGCCGTCGCCGTCGCGGTAGAACGCGCTTTCGCTATCGATCAGCTTCCCATTGAAGTAGAGCATCAGCCGGCCGCCCTTTTTCCGGAAATCCTCGATAGCGCCGGCCCATGCCTTGTCGCCTCCCTGGGCGGCATCGGTCACCCAATAAGAGTCCGGGTAACCGTTGTCCATGCCGGCCTTCCACCAGCCAAACGCCAGCACGTTCTCGACGCCGACGCTAGAGCCTGCCTTGCGTATCCGGCCGTTCAGATCAGCGAACGTGAAGAATTGCTCCCCATACTGGTGCGTGAAAATGATGCGTTGCCAGCTCTTCATCCTGCGCACCCACGGCGGCACTTCGCGCTGGCGCCACCAAGTGTCGGCCCATTTGCGGTAGAGTTTGGAGGTCTGATGCCAACTGCCCGAGTAGGGCGCGATGATGTTGGCGTCGCACGACCACGACTGTCCCTTCATGCAGTTCGGATACTTGTAAAGTCCGGTCTCCAGCGCAGTCCACGCGCCCGACGCGTCCGGGTAAACGCGCAGCCCGTGCCATGTGTCCTGGAACGTTGGGTCGTGGCTGGCGAGATACAATCCCTGTGTGGCGCCGACCAACGCAAAGCAATTTGCCGACGTGGGGCCGGGATATTTCAGATCCATCTGGCGGTAGAACTGCGAAGGAGCTGCATAAGGCGGATTGTTGCCGGCGGCGAGAATCTGCTTCCTTGGGTCGGGGAAGAGCTGGCCGCCGCGTTGCGTCGTCAACAACCGATGGCCGGCAGGCAGCCGGCAATCGCCCACCAGCGGGTAGTGCAGTTCACGGATGATCGTGTGCGGCTCCTCGTTGGAAATTTTGGAACCGAATCGCACCCGTCCGTCCTCCAACCGGACAGTCAGGGTCAGCTTCATGTGGACGTTCCCGCCGCGGGTCTTCAGCTTCTCGTAGCTGAGCTCGATGCGATTGTCCTGCTGGCGGATGACGGGCGCATTATCAGGCGCAACCACCTCGTTTTCCTTTTGTCCGTCTTTGCGGTCGAAGTAGAGCCGCCAGAGCGGTTTGCCGCTCGCGTAATCGTGGCCGGTTTGCAGGTTCTTGAGTGAGAGCAGGTTGCCTTTGGCGTCGATGGCCACCTCGACCTTTTGGTCTTTCAGTGTGTAAACGTCCGCGTGCGCTGCGGCGAGAACCGACCCCAGCACAAGGCTGCAAATCATCATGTATTTCATTTCGTGTCTCCGATCAAATTCGTCGGGCCCTTGAAGTCAACGGCGACCCGCACGACCTGTCCTTCTTCCTTCACGGACTTGACGGCTGCGTTGCTGAGTGAACCCTTGCCGACCCAATGCGACGGCAGGGTCAACGTCCGCCGCTGCCCGGCATTGCCGTCGTTTGGCAGGAGCATCAGCTTCGCAAGGCGTCCGCCTTTCACGACAACTTCTACCGCGAGATTACCGTGGCAGGCGAGTTTGAATGAACAGTCTTTCCACTTTTCAGGGACAGCAGGCGCGATCCGAATCTCGTCGCCGCGGCTCTGCACGAGCATCTGGTTCAGCGCATAGACGACGTTTCCCGATGCGGTCGAGAACCACGGATGCATGGACACCTTGGGTTCGTTGATCTCGAACATTTCCCCGAAACAGCCCGCGCCCGCCGCTGCTTCATCCAGCAGCTTGATTGGTTCGGTCTTGTCGCCCAGCGCGGCCAGCGCGGCGGCCATCCATCCCGCATACCATGCGCAAACCGACTGGCCCACTGGATACATGTTTCCAGACGCCCTGCCGTTGGTGACGAAATGATAAACGGCATTTCGTTGGCGCGTGTCGGTCTCGTCAAACAAGGGGTAGGGGAAGAGTCCGCCCAGCGATGCCACGCTCTCTTCCTTGCAGCCCGCGTAGGGCAGATACCGGTCGCCATCGTGCGGCAGTGACTCGCGCAGTTTCGCGGCGGCGTGTTTCCATGCCGCGGCTTCCACGTCGTCGGTTTTGAGGCGTGCGGCCGCCTGCGATGCCGCCTCCAGTGTGTAGATTGCGCCGCAGGAAGTCATGAAGGGATTTTGCCGCGCGGGACCGATTCGCTCCAAGTCGGTGCACTTGCCAATGAACATCCCGCCGTCCGGCGATTCGTAAACCATGTTGGCGAGAAAGAACCGCGCGCACTCCTTGATCACCGGGTAACCCGTTTTGTTGAGATAGTCCGCATCATCGGTATAGAGATACTGGAACCACGCTGACAGCGCGATGTTCGACATGTGGAACACGTGCTCCATCCAGAAGCCGGGCGGTGCCGCCTCGGAACCGTCCTCCAGCGCCTCCCACGGGAAACGCGCGCCATACGTTCCCGGCTTGCCGTAATGACTGGCCCGGTAGAGCGCCTTCTTCAGCCCCGCCGCTCTAAACTCGGGACAGCGAAGCGCAATGTCGCGATGATTGCTGCTGACCAGCGCCTGATAGCAGAACATCTCATCCCAGCCAAAAAACCGACCCGCCCAATGCGTGTTGAAGATGCCGACCGGGAACGACCATTTCGTCGCGTTGGCTCTCAAATGATACTGCGCGGTGCGGTAGGCTTTCTCCAACTGCGGGTCGGGGATACGCACATAAAACTCGTCCCAATACGCTGCCCACGCCTTTCGGTGCGCGGCGAGCAAGCCGTCAAAGCCCTCGCGCCGCGCCAACTCGCGCAGCTTGGCCGCCCGTCCCAGATAGTCTTTGCCGTCGAGTGAGTCTGCGAACAGTAAGTATGTCGTCACCTCCAGCGGCTTCGCGGCGTCGAGCGTGATGTCGGACGTCAACGCGACCGCCTGCTTGTTGATCGTTGCGGTTGCCGGCTTGTCTGAAAAAAGCGAGATGATGCCGGCGCACAGGCGATGACCGTCCGCTTGATACCGGAACTCGGTGCTTTGGGTCTTTTCGTTTGACTCGCAGGTGGCCGTGACGCGCCTCGGGGCTCGGTTCTCGTTTCCCGGCGGAGTGAATTGATATTTGAGCGTCGCGCGAACCGAACGGACGTCGGCGTTTTTCGCGGTGAACCGTTTCTTGATTACAACCAGATCGTGGGCGAGGGGCGTGAACACTGTTGTCTCAACCGACAGACCGTTGCTGTAATCATTCCGGCAGGTCACCACCGCAGCCTTCGTGTCCAGTGTTTGTGTCCACGTCGCCGGTGGCCCGCACTTCTTGCCATCAACGCTTAGCTCCTGCTCGAAATGACCGAAGGGAATAAGCAGGTCATTCGGTGGCCCGTATCGCCGCCCCGCCCACCAGATGCCGGGCGTCATATGATTATACGCGCGCTGAGCCTGGCCTCCCTGATAGTCAACGAGCATCGAGATGCTCCCGTTGCTCACCAGCGGCGGAACATATTCGCGGGGAACGGCAGTTTCCTTGCCGTTCGCTGTCATCCGGTGGGACAGTTCCTTCGCATCCGGGGCGGCGCCCAGCAGGCCGGGCGATGCGATGGCCATCGCAAGTGCCAGGGTGAGGGTGCGTCCGATCTGCTGTTTCGCGCCAAGGGCTAGGCCGATTGTTCTTTGGAAGTTATTGTTCATTGTTGTGCAAAGATGGGGCGAGTATGAGTGCCGCCAGCTTCGGGGTAAATGGACAGGAATCGCATCCGTGTGGATGCGGTTAGCAGATGCAGTGCAAGGGGAGAGGTTCGGTTTCCGTGACACCCGTGTGAGCATAATGGCAAACACGAGGCAGATTCACGCCGCCAGACCCACCGTGGGAATCAAACGCTTCGCCCAAGGCGGCGGGCTGGCTCGCACAAGATGCCGCTTGGTTCGCAGTGCACGCGCCGAAAGCATCCGCGCCTCGCGCTTTTCGCTAATGACTTCCGCCTCGTGCGGTTTTGCCCGGATCACTATTTCGGTATCAACTGTCCACCGCCGGCCAGCGCATACGTCTGCCTGTTGAGCCACCTGTTGGATGGGAGACTTGCGTCATATCGAACCTTGCGGCCGTTGCCCCGAATGCTCGAGAGTCCGGCAACGCCGTTGGCGCAGGTCAGGCTCGTGAGAGTAGAATCCGCGGTGACAGTCCATGTGCTGGTGGGATCCAGCGTGAGTGCTGCGTTTTGAATCGCGCCCGTCAATGTCGAGCGATTCTTCAACATGGCGCTGATGGAACTGATGCTGTCCGCGACCAAATCACCCGCCAGCGTTTCATTCTCCGCCGCGAAGACGACGATGCCGCCGTTTGAGCCGGTTCGTCCCCAACGCGCCGCTGCCGCGCTGATGAGTGTTCCAGAGGTCGCCGTTGCTTTCACGCCATTGAGGTTGATGATGCCCTTGGTGTTGTTGACGAAGAACAACGGGCCTTTCGCCGCCGTTAACGAGCCGCCGGTCATGGTGAATGTGCCCATGCGTCCCTCGGCGTCGCCGGAGAAACTCTGGTAGATCATTACGCCGCATTTCACCGCGCCGGACATCGAGCAGTTGTTCAACGTGATGGAATTTCGCCCTTCGATCACGGCTCCTTCAGAGCCTGTGGCGATGAAGGCTGCGCCTGAAGCCATAATGTTGCCCGTGGAATAAATCCCCGGCGATGTGGTGCCGTGCGTAGTGATTGTTCCGCCCGAAACATAGACGGTGCCGCCGCCGCGGTCCGTTGCGACGGCTCCGGAGCGCGAACGCGACGTGGTGATGGTTACGTTGGTCAACGCCAGCGTTCCGCCTGCGGTCGCCATGACGCCGTGAGCGGCTTCGCCCGTGGCTGTGATCGAACCGCCGGTCATGGAAGCGAAGGCGCCCTCGCCGGTTGCGAAGAGTCCGTTCGCGCCCCAACCGCTTGTGGTGATCGAGCCTCCGTTGATGGCGATGCGGCTGTTCTTGGTAACGAGAACGCCGGCGTTCTGTCCGTGGAAACTGCTGTTATCTTCCGACGACGTGTTGCCGCTCGTGGTCACCACAGGATTCATCAGCGTCAGGTTGCTGCGATTGCGGACGAACACTGCGGAGACATCCGTGGCACTGGACTTGTATGTCTGGCGCGAGGTCGTTTCGGCACGACCGTCCACAGTGAACGTGCCACTCAACTTCTGGGGTGAGCGCGAACCGCCTCCAGGCGGTGGTCCTCCGGGTATCCGGGGGCCACCGGGTCCGCCGTTTCTGTCAGGCGGTATGGGGGGACGGCCGGAACCATCGTCGGGCGGCGGACCGCTAGGTTTGCCGTTTCTGTCAGGCGGCATCGGGGGGCGACCGGAACCATCGTCGGGAGGGGGGCCGCCGGGTCTGCCATCTGGCGGCGGGCCGGGGGGCGGTCCCGGCGGTGGATCCTGCGCCCAGACGACGGCGCTCAGCGTTGCTATGGTTAACACTGCGATTGCTTTGCCCACAGTTTGCATTTTCATTTCAAGTCTCGGTCAAGGTGATAACGCGAACTGTTCTCTAGAACGAATCGGGCGCTGGTTTATTGGTATCCAGACGCAAAAAGATCAACAGGGGGAAATGCTACAGGCAACACGGACAACGAAGTTGTTGCAGTACGTTGAAGCTGCCGCGGCCAGCGCGAGCGTGTGGCTACTTTACCAAGTCTGGTAACAACAAGCTCTCAGCGGTTGCGACCGGTGAGTTGTTTGATCAGCGCGGTTTCGTGCGGGTCGAAGGGAGTTCCATCGCGCCGAAAAACATCGTGGAACCAGACCTTGGGCTCAGGCGTCCCCGCCTTGCTTCCCCAAGGGAAGCACGTGTTCATCTTGCCCGCCACCAAGCCGAAGCTGATCGCCCCGACACGCTCGGTTTTCAATATGGGAAGTATCTCTTGGAACGCGGATTTGGGCCGCCCCATGTATTCCGTGCACACGATGGGGCGGTCGAAGGTTTTTAGCAGCTTGATGAATGCCGCGACCTCGTTTGGGCCACCATAGCAGTGAAAGGTCATTACATCGCAATTCTCCTCCAGGAAACCGACGATATCCAAAGTGGTGCTTCGACTGTTCGGAAACAGCGATATCGGCGCGGTCAGCGGTTGGGAAGGGTTCACGCTGCGCGCCCATTCAAATACCTTGCGCAACAGCGGCAGACTTTTGGCTCCTTTCTTGGTGCTCTGCGGCTCGTTATACAGGCTCCACATCAGAACGCGTTCGTCCTGTGCGAATGCGCCCACGACATCCTTGACGTAGGTTTCGAGACGTTTCCACTTGGAAGGATCATTCACGATGACGGCACCGGGGCTTTGCACCCAGCCTGAATTATGAACACCCGGCGTTGGATCGGGTTGCTTGCCCAAGTGGGGTTCTCCCTCGTAACCGTAACATCCATTGGTGAAGAAGGTGACGATGACGCGTATGTGGTGCTTCTGGCAGATATCCAGAAACGCGCCGAGGCGCTTCTTGAACGCCGCGGGATCAGCTTCCCACACGAGGTCATGCAGGAAGATGCGCACCGTGTTGAACCCAAGGTCCTCAGCCCATCCCAGTTCGCGGTCGATGGTTTTTGAGTCGAAGGATTCCGCCTGCCAGGTCTCGATCTGGTTGATGGCGCTTGATGGGATGTAGTTGCAGCCGACCGGCCACGACTGGCGCTTGTACCACTGAGCCGCTCTTTCCTTGGACCAACGATGACCGGGTTCTTCCGCGGCCAGCGCAAGTTTGGCTGGCGTCAGGATGGCGAGCGCGAGTGACAGGCAGAACGCCTGATGTAACGAATTCATGGTGAAGAATCCTTTCACCCTATGGATACGTCGCACGGGAACTGAACATCAATGCTATTTTTTCAGCAACAGCCAGCCGCACGCCGGCACGCTTTCACCCGACGACAGCGTGTAGGGTTGATTGCGGTAGTTGACCACCACGCGTTGGCCGTTGCTGTAAGTGGTTTCAAACACCTCGCCGGCGACCTGGCGGTGGCCGTCGAGAAATTCCATCTGCAAGTGTTTTAGTTTCTCCACGTCGTCATACACGCGGCGCAGGCTGGTTACGGTCTGTTTCAAACCCGCCGCGTCGTCGTACCGATAGTCGCGCTTGCCAAGCCAGTTCTTGGAGGTGTCGAGCAGGAAGTGGCCGTAAAAATACGCCAGCGGCATCGCGCCGTATTCGATTGTGCGCAGGTAGGAGGCTTCCCCCGGCTGGCTGTTCACCACCTCGGTCGAGAGGTTGTAGAGCAGCACGCCGTGATAGACCATCTCGTAAAGCGGCACGCACGTGTCCACGTAGGGACGCTTCGTCAGTGGCAGCCACTTGTCGCAGTCCACATATAAGACGCGATCCAATGCCGACGCCGTGAAGTCCAGCGACCCCTCGGATTGCGAGCCGCCGATTGTCTTCTGCGCCAAGGCAAGAATGCGGGTGGCCGCCTCGGCGTCCTGCTGGCGTGTTTGCGGATGCTTCGGATCGTAACAGGCGCGCGGGCCGATGATGGAGAGCACGTCGGAGTAATGCAGACCTTGGAAACCCAGCGCACGGATTTTTGGCAAGTCGCGCTTGGCGAACAACTCACACGCCCGCGTGAGGCACATGTTGTAACTTTGCCCGCCGCCCCAGGCGCCTCCTTTCTGCGGGCGACCGTCATGTTCCTTGCGGAGGTATTCCTCGCTCCAATCTTCGGCGATGCGATACGCGCCATAGTAACAATCGTGCGCCACCATCTGGTAGCCGAGCGACTGGCCGTGTTTGATCGTGGCGCGCAGTTCCTTCTCGCCTCCGAGCGCGGGCTCGACGGGGAATACCTGCGGATAACGCCCGTCGTGACCGCCGCGATTCCAGCCCACGAGACAGAACTCCGTGCGCGCCAGACCCTGCCGGTGAAACTCGTCGATGATGTCGCGCACATGGGCGAAATCGCAAAACACCCTCATGGGCGGTTCGTTCTCGGGAGTCTGCTCCTTGATCTCGTGAGGCACGGGCTTGACGCCCAGCCGTATGCGCACTTCGATCGCGCCCGCGGAATATGCCAGCCCGGGAGCCGTCGCCGCACGCTCGCGCAACGGCCGGACGGCCCGCCGCGCGAAATTATACTGGCGGTAACGCTTGCCCATGCCCATCCAGTTCGCCTCGGACCCGGTCAGAAAATGATATTCCACTTTGATGTCATCCGGCAGGCGCTTCTCATCGCGAAACGACCGCAGGGTGAACCCCGGATCAATGGCGTATTGCTTCTGCGGCCCCCAGTTCACGCTGACGCAGAACCGAGCGTCGAACTGGCCGCTGGTGATGATGCCTGCGACAGCGCTCTTGCCGCGCACGATGCCGAATATCGGCATCGGGCACTGGCAAATGCTTTGATACACGTTGATCCAATTCTCGGCCGGCTTCTTGTCGCGAAAATTGCAGAGCGCGCCCGACTGCTGCGCGATGATCAGGTACCCCTCGTCGCCTTCGCTCGCCGCGCCGAATCGCCGCAACAACCTCAGTGTCTTCAACCGCGCCGCGCCACTTTCCGTCACGTCCGCCGAGCGCACAGCAACCGTCAACACGTCGCCCGCAGCTGAGAAATCCAGCGGGACCGAAAAACCAAGCGCCTCCTGCCGGCAGACGAGCTGACAACCGTGCTCGGTTTGTTTGCGCTCCATTTTCCACCCTTCCTTGGGGGTGATGGCTTGCGAATGCTCTTTGCCGGCGGCGTCCCAATAAGTCACCACTGCCGGC
>JBAZIR010000061.1:0-20313 GCA_041651735.1 Verrucomicrobiia bacterium
GGCTTCGCGCCCTTCTTTCTGGCGAAGGAGAAAGGCTATTTCGGCGACTTGCCGGTCGAGCTTCATTTCATCGCGTCGGAAAGTGACAAACGCGCCGGCCTTCACAGCGGGCGGTTCCAGATGATCTGCGAGACAATGGACATGTTTCAGAACGGCCGCAATGCTGTTCCCTATCCCGGCCGGATCGTTTTCGCCGTTGATGAATCGTTCGGCGGTGATGGAGTCGTCGCCGCCAAGGGGATCCAGTCGCTCAAGGATCTCAAAGGCAGGGTGGCCGTTTCGGAACCGGGACAGGCGTCGCACCTGGTTTTTCAATACTTGCTCCGCAAAGAGGGCATGACGCTGAAAGACGTGAAGCTCCGGGAGATGGAGGCGTCCGACGCGGCCGCTGCGTTCGTTGCAGGCAAGGCCGATGTCGCCGCCACCTACGAGCCTTACCTCGGCAACGCGTTGCAGAAGCGCCCGGGGGCGCACTTGCTGGTGTCCAGCAAGGACCTGCCCGGCTTGATCGTGGATGTGGCAATCGTCAGCGAAAACACCCTGCAAACACGCGCAAGCGATGTCGCACGCGTTTACGCAGGCTGGTGCAAGGCGGTCGAGTTTCTCGAAAAGAACCGCGCCGAAGCAATTGCTGTCATGGCCACACCTTTCAGGATGACTCCGAAGAATTTCGAGGGCAGCGCATCCGGGTTGCGCTATTTCGGCCGCCAGCGAAACACCGAGTTGTTCGGCTCCGAATCGAAACCGGGCGCCATCCAGGAGACGTTCAAGATGATCGGCGAAATCCTGCTGGCCAACGGCCTGACCAAGGCCGTGGACACACCGGCTTCGAAAATCGACCTCTCCGTCGTCGCCACCCCAATGCCATGAGCGACTCTGAGGCCAGACATGATGCGCTTGAAACGCGGAAGAGCCGCAGGAACTGAACTGTTTTCAATTTCACCAGAATAACCATGAAGAGACACCTGCATTTACCGGTTCTTTTGATCCTCCTTTCTTTGATCGGATGCGGCGAAAAAGAAACCACCATTACCAAGCTCGCCGACCTTTCCGGGGGCAAGACTTTTGCCGTTGTCACCGGAACCGCCGTCGACCAGTTCGTTCGCAAACGTTTTCCCGATGCGAAGCTCGAGTACTACAACAGCGCGCTCGATTGTGTCCTCGCCGTCCAGAGCGGCAAGGCCGACGTGGCTACGTACGACCTCCCGATCATGAAGAACATTGCCGCTCGCAATGAGGGGCTCATGGTTCTTCCGGAACTCGTCGAGGGCGACCAGTACGGCTTCGGTTTCCAGAAGACCAATACCGCGCTGAAGCAGGCGGTTGACGGTGTGCTGGCCGAGCTGAAGGCCAACGGCACCTACGCCGACATGATGAAACGCTGGTTCCCTGACAGGGGCAGGCCCGCACCCATGCCGGACATCCCGTCGACCGGCGCCAACGGTGTGCTGCGGTTCGGGACGGCCGCCGTTACCGAGCCGATGTCGTTCGTCGATGCCAGCCGCAAGGTGGCGGGATTCGACGTCGAATTTGCCGCGAGGGTTGCCCAGAAGCTTGGCAAGCGGCTGGAGATCACCGACATGGAGTTCGGCGCCATGCTGCCCGCCTTGATCGCCGGCAAGGTCGACATGATCGGCGCGGGCCTCTCCATCACCGAGGAGCGCGCCAAACGAATCCTCTATTCCGAAAGTTATTACCCCAGCGGAATCGCGGCGGTGGTGCGTGCCGGGGCCAATGTCGCGCCGGACCCGTCAACCGCGAAGATGCGGGAGGCCAAAGACATCAGCGACAAGACCATCGGCGTGTTGCTGGGTTCCGTGTACGACGGCTATGCCACCTGCAATTACCCGAAGGCAAAAATCCTGCAGTACCATTCCGTCTCCGACACGCTCATGGCCCTCAACTCGGGCAAGATCGATGTCATCTTTACGGACCAATCCGGGGTGCCCGACATACTGAAGGCCAATCCCGAGCTGGGAATCCTGGCCAAGGACCTCTTCAGCGTCCCCATCGGCGCCGGTTTCAACCGCGAACAGGGCGCGCTCCGCAAACAATTCAACGCCTTCCTGAAGGAGATCAAGTCCAACGGCATCTACGCCGATATGGTCAGTCGCTGGATGGAAAAGGGCATCATGGAGATGCCCAAGATTGAAAGCTCCAATAAGAACGGCGTCCTGCGCGCAGGCGTGGTCAACGACCTCGGCATGCCCTTCGGGCTGATCAAGGACGGACAGCTCATCGGGTTCGATATCGAGCTGTCCTCCCGCTTCGCCGCCTACACCGGGCGCGAATACCAGCCGGTGCCCCTGCAGTTCGGCAGCCTCATCGCCTCCATTTCCGTCAACAAGATCGACATCATCACCGCCTCCATGTTCATCACCCCGGAGCGGAAAAAGACGATCGATTTCAGCGACCCGTATTGCGAGTCGGGAGTCAGCATCCTCGCTCGCAACGACAGGATTGAGCGGGCATCGGCCGGACGGATGGCCTCCGCGGATGGCCAGGCCGCTCCAACACGCAAGTCCTTCTTCAAACAGGTGGCCGACAGCTTCCACAGCAACATCGTCCTCGAGGACCGTTACCTCCTGATCATCGACGGGCTCAAACTCACCATCCTCATCTCCATCTTCGCCGCCGTGTTGGGCACGATCCTGGGCGGACTGATCTGCTTCATGCGCATGTCGAAGAACGTCTTCCTCTCCCGCGCCGCCGCGCTCTACATCTCGCTGCTGCGCGGCACACCGGTGCTGGTGCTTCTGATGATCATCTACTACATCGTCTTCGCCTCGGTGAACATCGACCCCTCCCTCGTGGCCGTCCTGGCCTTCGGGCTGAACTTTGCAGCCTACGTGTCGGAAATGTTCCGCACCTCCATCCAGAGCGTTGACCAGGGACAAAAGGAAGCCGGCATCGCGGGTGGATTCACCCGCGTGCAAACCTTCATCTACATCATTTTCCCCCAAGCCCTGCGCCACTTGTTGCCCGTGTATAAGGGCGAGTTCATCTCGCTGGTGAAGATGACCTCGATCGTCGGCTACATCGCCGTGCAGGACCTCACCAAGGCCAGCGACATCATCCGCAGCCGCACATTCGACGCCTTCTTCCCGCTGATCATGGCCGCCGCGATTTACCTGCTGCTCGCCTGGCTCCTCACGTGGGCGTTGACCGCCGTCGAGATATCCGTCGATCCAAAACGCAGAACCATCAAACCGTTGCCGGAGGCCAATCGATGATCCAAGTCAGAAACCTTTCAAAACACTTCGGCAACCTGGTGGTCCTGAAGGACGTCAGCGCCGACATCCGCAAGGGCGAGGTGATCTCCGTCATCGGTCCGTCGGGAACCGGCAAGAGCACTTTCCTGCGCTGCTTGAACCTCCTCGAAACGCCCACCGGCGGCTCGATCGAGATCGACGGCATCCCCCTGCTCGCCAAGGGGACCCACGTGCCCAAAGTGCGCCAGAAAATGGGCATGGTGTTCCAGTCGTTCAACCTCTACCAACACCTCACCGTCCTCGAGAACCTCACCATCGGCCCGATCAAGTTGCAGGGCCGCAAGAAGGCCGATGCGCAGCAGAAAGGCATGGCACTGCTCAAGCTCGTCGGGCTTGCCGAAAAAGCGCACAGTTTCCCCGATGAAATCTCGGGCGGGCAAAAGCAGCGCGTGGCCATCGCCCGTTGCATGGCCATGGAACCCGAAATCCTTCTGTTCGACGAACCCACCTCGGCCCTCGACCCCACGATGGTGAGCGAAGTGCTCGCGGTCATCCGCCGCCTGGCCCGCGAGGGAATGACAATGGTGATCGTCACCCACGAAATGGAATTTGCCCGCACCATATCGAGCCGCGTGTTCTACATGGACGAGGGACTCATCTACGAAGAGGGCACCCCCGCGCAGATCTTCGACCATCCGCAGAAAGCGAAGACCCGCGCATTCATCCATCGCATCCGCAGCTTCGAGCACCGGATCACCAGCCCGGACTACGACCTCTACGCCGTGCAGGCTGAGATGGGAACCTTCTGCGAAAAGCACATGCTGCCCAAGGAAGTCACCGCCCACGTGATCCACATCACGGAAGAGGTGCTCACGCTGCAGCGCGATTTCACCGACATCCGGCTGAGCCTCTCCTATTCCGAGAAGGACGGCAGCCTGAGGCTTGGCTGCAAGAGCGCCGGCGCGCCCTACAACCCGCTCGACGAGGCGCGCGAGGAGGACGAGATTGCCGTCCGGCTCATCAAAGGGCTCTGCTCCGCCTCGGAATACCGGCTCGAAGAGGGCATGAACGTGCTGACGCTGAAGATGAAGGCGAAATAGGGGTTTTCCTGTGAGACTGGCCGCTTGATTGCTTGCCAGCGTCATCAAAAGGCGCATAATGTCCATTGCAGTGCGCCCGTAGCTCAATTGGATAGAGCGTCGGCCTCCGGAGCCGAAGGCTGTGGGTTCAACTCCCGCCGGGCGCACCAGTTTTTCCAAGGAAAAACGCAAAGTGTGAATCCGCGTGACAGAAACGTGACAGAAGATGGGGACGATTCCTTCCGCGATTGCGGAAAGGAACTCGTGAAAGTCACAAGGTTCGGTGTCGCCGTCAGGGTGTTCGCCCTCCGGAGAAAAAACGTCACGTCCTATTTGCTCGCCTATTACCTCCACGGAAAACGGGTCCGCGAAACCTTCAAAGGGAGTCTTGATGAGGCAAAAACCCACGCCGCGGAAATCGCAAAAAAGGTGAGCGAACAAACAGCCGGCAATGGATTGCTGCCACTGGCGGATGTGCAGGTTTATCAGCATGCCGTTGAGAGGCTGAAAACAGTCGGCGTTCCATTGGCGGTGGCCATCGCCGAATATATTGACGCCAAGCAGAAGATTGGTGGCCGCCCTTTGTCTGAAGCGGTGGGTTCTTTCCTGAAACATGAAGCCCTCGATTTACCGCAGAAGACGCTCGCGGAGGTTGCCCAAGAAATGCTCGATGCAAAGAAAATGGACGGCATCGGAATCTTGTATCGGAAACAACTCCGCTGTTTGCTCGAACCGGCTTGCAACACCCTCACAAAGCCGATTTCCGAAATCACAACAGCGGAAGTTGATGACTATCTGCGAGGTCTGAACAGATCAACCCGAAGCCGATACAACGCCCGCGCCGCTTTGGTTTCGGCCTTTGAATTTGCGAAATCGCGGGAGTATCTGCCACGAGACCGGACGACAGCCGCGGCATTGGCCGCGTCAATCAGGGTCAAGTCGGGTGAAGTTGAGATATTCACACCGGCTGAGATGACGGCCCTTTTGGAGGCCGCTGAAAGCGACGCCGAGGCACTGCCGCTGATCGCGTTCGGTGGATTCGCCGGCCTGCGAACAGCGGAAATTGGCCGCTTGCAGTGGGAGGATATTGATCTGGTTCAAGGCCATATCACCGTATCGGCTGCGAAAGCCAAGACGGCCTCGCGCCGAATCATCCCGATTCAAGAGAACTTGAGTCGCTGGCTCCAGCCGTGGGCGAACGCCAGCGGCCTCGTCTTCAAACCCAAAGACGCCACGAAAGTGGAAAAACGAGTCAGCAAGGCCGCGGGTGTTGCGTGGAAGCATAATGCGTTGCGGCACAGTTTTGGCTCCTACCGTCTCGCGGCAATCAAGAACGCCCCGGAAGTTGCACTGGAAATGGGCAACTCGCCGCAGATGATCTTCAAACATTACCGCGAACTGGTGACGCCGCGTGATGCAGCGGCGTGGTGGGCCATTGTGCCCAAGCGGGCGGGCAACGTGATTCCGATGCAGGCAACGGCAGCGGAAGGGTAGAGCCGCAAAGGATTTGACGAAATCGGCACGCTCGCGGGCATCGGCGACTACAAGGCATCCGTCACAAATGTCACTTCGCTTTCACCTGCACCACTCCGTTCGAGCCGAGACTTGCTGACGACATCTGAATCGTCAGCGGGATGCTCTTGGGTACATTGCTGGCTGGCTCCTGCTTGTTTTGCGCTGCTTGCGCTTTTCTCATCGCCGCTGCGGATTTCTTCTGGGCTTCCATGAACGCTGTGCGTGCTTTCTTTATGTCCGGCGAATCCTGCAATGGCTGAGATGGCTTGGAGGCGACCGGCGTCTGCCCGCTCGGCGGAGGTGGACGAAACGTGAAGTTTGAACCATTCAAGGGATGCGACGGTATGCTCACCAGCGGTGGCTGGGGCATTCGCTGGCCGCCGAGCACCGACTGGCCGGTGATACCCGGCGGTTGAATGTTGGGGGACAGACTCCTGCCGACCATCATTCCTGTGTTGTTGGCTGCCGGCTGGCTGCTCCCGGTTTCTCGCATGAGCCACACGCCACCCATTATCCCGGCAGTTCCACAGACAACGGCTATCGCCGCTCCGGTGATCAGGCATTTGACTGGATCGTTCATCAAGATGTTTTCTCTGTTCGTCGCTGCTGGTTGTTGATTCGCGTCGTCTCTTGCGCGTTTATTTTACCACGGTTCCCGCCGCAGGGCTTACAATCTGCACAGAGATGCGAACGCCTGTTGTGCTGGCTCCGGAACCGTCTGTCGAGGAACCGCTCGAACTCGTTCTACCACCTGTCGATGCCTTGTTTTTCTTCTGATCCTGATTGCTGTTGGGATCGGAGGGGATGCGGGAACGCTCGTCGAGCTTGGTCTTCCACTCGCTCGGCAGGCTGTCTGTATCGTCCGAGTCTTGTGGGTCGATGCCCAGCAGATATTCCATGTAGTTGACCAGCCCGTCTCCGTCCGTGTCCACGCCGGTGTCTGTTGAATCCAATGGCTTCAACTCATGCTTCAATTCCCAGACGGTTGGCAACGCGTCGCTGTCGTCATCCTGTGCCGCAGGAATTGAGTCCAATGGCCCCAGCGCAGCCAAGAGCGTTGGGGAGAGCTGCACTCCCGTGCCCAACCCCAGCTTGGCAGTGAGCACGGCCAAACGTTTCTCAGCAAGGACATCCTTGGCCACTTTGGCCAGTTCGGCGCGCTGCGTGGTATCCAGCATCCAGCCGGCCTCGCACACAAACCGGTCGTAGCGCGTCACCAGAGGCCACGTCAACTCGAGGATCTGCCCCTTCAGCTTCGCGATTAGCTCATCCTGACCGGCCGTCTGCCGGGCAGCCGCCAGCGCGACGCGCAGCGGCTCGGCTTGGGCCGTCAGACTGCGGATCGTCGCCAGTTGGTCGGCATACAGGGCTGTCTGCAACGCCTGCAACTGCGCCTGCTGATCCGCCGTCAGCGTCAGCCGCTTCCACGTCTCGTCGGGAATCATCAGCGGCAACGGCTCCGCCACAGCGATGGTCAGACTCGACGCGGCCGTCGCCGACACGGTGTTGGTGGCAGTCGCCGACGCTTCGTCCGCGGCCACGGCCAGGCCGCCTGCGCACGCCGCCGCCACGATGGCCAGACACGCGGTGCGGACGCTCTCTGCCCACGGCAACCGGTTTGCTCTTCTCTCTGTCCTATTCATAACGAACTCCTTTGTCGGTTAAATGCTTGCCACTTCGCTAAAATCCACAGTCCAGCCCCGCCGGCGCGTCGTCGCGTGGGATATACACTTGGGCAGAGAACGCGACAGCAGCAACACAATACCTCCCAGCATCGTCGATGAGATCAGTCTTGTGTCGGTGATCCCCACGATGTTCATGCTCGTTCGCTAACTCTACAGTTCCCAACTTGGCACTTGGTATTCATTTCGCGGATCCATCATTTTACGGATCATTGGTTTCTGCGCTTCTTCAGTTTTGCTCTGGCTGAGTGCACCGCCATAGTTAGACACGTAACGGCAACGTATTCAGATGAAATGGACGCGCGCTGGGATTCAGGACCGGTAAGCCATCCAGACAACACTGCGTCATCAACGTCGTCAAGGCAGTGTGCGATTTCTTCCAACTCTTTCAAATCGGCTTTTTCGATTGCCGCCTCGCGTTCAGAGTCATCCCCGATCCCCCATTTCTCGGCAAACGGAAGCGCAATGGCAATACCCGGTGGAACATTCTTGGGGTTAAGAGTCATTTCAATGTCTCCAGATACGCGTTGAACTGCCGGAAAAACTCTTCGGCCACATCTGCCGGAACTTTGGCAGCCTGCATCTGTTCTTCAGCCAAACGCCAAGCAGTCCCGGGGCTAACTGCTGACCAGTCAATATTTACTATGGAAACTCCTTGGCGTTTTGCAATCTCTGTTTGAATCCGGTTAAACACGACACGTGTCGCATTGTGGCTGGGGTTATTCCACATCAGGATAGTCGGTGCGTCTGCGGATTTGTATGCGTGGAAGTTCTCTTCCATCCAAACGCTGTTCACACCATGATGCGCCTGCATCCCCGTGGGTCTTGGCTTCGGCATATCTGCATAACGGCCCACCTTCCACAGCGGTGATTCTTCAGTTACCCTTGCCAACGCACGCGCTTCAATCGTTCCAAGTTTCCCCAAAGAGCTGATATAACGAGCCGGACGCATGACAGGAACCATCGTGGCGGCCTCCCAAGTGCCACGACCAAAGAGTTGGTCGGTCGTTTTCTCCGCTGTGGCGAAAAGCTGCCCCACTGGCCTAACGAATGTGTTACCCAGCGTGTTGTTAGCCAATGACAGCATGTTCGGGACTTGTGCAATACTATCGCTAAACCAAGTGGTTCCGTGAACATACGGCGACCAGCCCGAGGGCGCATCAATGCTGGTTCCAACAAACTGTGCTTCAGGGGTTGTGTAGAATTGAGAGGCGAAAGAGCCGTAGCCGGTTTTCGCTGCGTCCCACGCCTGTTTCCCAAACCGTCCATCCGGGTCGCAGTCGTTGATGGGGTCGCCGTTGGCGTAGGAGTAGAGGTCCATCGAGGCCTCGTGGCCCAGTGGGTCGGGCGACAGGAACCGGCCACCCACCGGATCGTAGTAGCGCGCGCCCATCCAGTAGTAACCCGTCGGGTCCATCCGCTTGCCGCGCCACACCGTGGCCGCCGCCAGCGTCGTGTTGGTCGAGAGCCACTGCGCGCTGCTGCCCGGCAACGGCCCGTAGCCGCCCACCCGCGTCGGGTTCCAGACCACGACGGTGCTGTTGGTCACGCTGGCCACCGCGTTGCCAAAGGCGTCGTTGACCACCGGCGTCACCACGCCGTCGCTCTGGTTGATGACCGCCTCCAGCCCGCCGATGCCTTGCAGGCCGCCATAGACGCCGTCGAGGTCCGGCCCATACATCTTCCAATGTTTCTGGCCGTTGACCGACACGCCCAGCTCCAGGAACTCCACCTCCGGGTCGTACCACGACTCCTGCGTCACGGCGAGTTTCGTGCAGGCCACCCCGCCATCCACCGGCGTATAGACCGTTCGCAACCGCCGGCCGAGGCCGTCATAGAGGGCGGTCCAGTCGTAACCGTTGTTGGAAGTCTGGTCGCGCTGGCTGACGGCCGTCAACCGCCCCGCGCCGTCCCAGGTCAGCGTCTGGGTCAACTGGCTGCCGTTGCTGAGGAACACCCGTTTCACGGCATAGCCCCGCGCGTCATAGGTGGTCTGGGCGGTCTGGTTCGTGCCGAGGGAGGAGAAGGTGTTGGTCGCGCCGCCGGCCAACATGCTGTTGGTATACGCGTTCACGCTCAACGTATGGCTGCCGGGGCTCAACGTCAGGAACGCCAGCCAGTGGCCCGCAGTGTCGGTCGGATCGTAGTAGAGGTCACGGACGGCGTTGCCGTCGAGTTTCACCGACAACGAATCGGCTCCGGGGGCCGTGCCCATCGCCGGGTAATTGTAGAGGGTCGAAGAGGTGGAGAGTTCCAGCTTTGCAGGCCACGCGATGTTGGCATCCGTCTGCATCCAATACAGGGCTGAATTGGTCTGCATATACCATCGGACGCCCATCCCGTTGACATCGAAGACATGCGTCAGGTTCGTCCTTGAACTGGGGGACGTCGTTCCATAGTTCTCATTGGTCAGCTGATTGCGGCTGTTGTAGGCGAATGCCCTGCCCTCGCCCCCGCCCGAACTATTCGTATAGCTCAACATCCGCGAATCGGCGCGCCAGCCCAGGGTCTCGTTAAGCGGGGTCGTCACGCCCACCGTAGTCGTCCTGCCCGTTTCCCGGCCCAAACTATCGCGGGAAATGGCCACAGTGCGGGACGAGTGAGTCCGCGAGGTCAAGAGATCGTTATCGGCGTAGACATAGGAGAAGGTACCCGCGGTCGCGTTCCCCACAGACCCGAGCCGCCCGGCGCTGTCATAACCGAACGTGTAGTTCAACCGCGACCCGGAAGCATCCGACAGGCTCGTTCGCCGGCCGGCAGAATCCCAGGCTTGGCTCAGTTGATAAGAGCCTGAGCCGGTTGAGACTGTTTCTGTCTGGAGCTGCCCGTAGCCATCGTAGACCCGGCTCACTGTCGTGCCTGGACCGGTCACGGATGTCAGCAGACCGCGCGCATCGCGGGTGAAGGTCCGGGACAGGCCGCCAGAGGTGATGGATGACACACGCATCAAGTTGTCGTAATCATAAGTGTGTTCGACGCCACCCTCGGTCACAGTGCTCAGCAACCCCTTTCGGCTGGAATCGGTGTAATACGCATAAGTGATGCTCCGCTGCGAGCCATTGACCTTTTCGCTTGTGATGCGGCCTGCGCTGTCGTAGCTGGCCTGCCATGTGAGGCCGGGCATCTGGCGGGAGAGCATGTTGCCCGCAAGGTCATAGGTGAATGCCACGAGCTTGCCGTCGGGCAGGATCTTGCCGTTGACGCGGTTCATGCCGTCATAAATGAAGCGCGTCCGGTTGCCCAATTCGTCCTGTGTCGCCGTCAGGTTCTCCACCTGGTCGTACTCGTTGAGAGTGAAGTTGCCGGCGGCATTCTTCACCAACACCGTCTTGCCCAGTGTGTCCGTCCACGTCGTGGTGGAGATCGCGTTGCCGCCCGAGCCCACGGTGGCCATGACGGAATGGTGGTCAGACGAATAGGAATAGGCCGTTCTTGCCGCATCTGATCCCGTGGACACCGTCTTCGGGCGATCCAGCGCGTCCACGGTGGTGGCCGTTGTCACTCCGCCCTTCGCAACAGAAGTCGTCTGGCCGTTGTAGGTATAGGTGGTCGTCTGTTGGTTTGCCGCCGGACCCGTCTCATTCGTCACGCGATCCAAGCCGTCATAGGTTCGGTTGAAGACCGCACCGGCCACATCGGTCCACTGGATGAGATTGCCCCGGCCATCGAATATCTTCGTTTCGCTCGCCGAGGGATTGCTCCCGGAGAACGTGCGGTCCACTCTCTGGGCAGCATCGGTATAGGCAGTTGTCCACGATTGGCTGTTTGGCAGCGTCTCCAACACCACGCGGCCAAGCACATCATACCGCCACGACTGCGTCGTGCCGTCAGGATTCGTCTGCGACTTGATCTGACCCCGGCTCGTGTATTGCTTCAGTGTACTGCTGCCGAGGACGTTCACGTGGCTGGCCACCAACCCACCCGGCTCGTAGGTGAAGGTTTCAGTGCCGCCAGCACTAAACGTCCTGGATGTCATCTGACCGACGGCATCGTAGGCCATCGTGACTTGGTTGCCCCTCGCATCCGTCGCCTTCGTCTGGTTGCCGAAGGCGTCATGTTCATACTTCGTGATGGCATACAGACTGTCACCCGAACCGGCTTCGACGCCGGAACCGTCAGACTTGGCCTGGCTGCGCCAACGTATCTGCTCCTTTACGTGGCCCGCCCCGTCATGCTCCTGCCAGACGAAGTCGGAGGGGTTGTAACGCGGTCCTTCAGACCACTCCACTTCGCCGTTGCCGTTGTAGTAATCGTACTTCCAGGAGACCAATGCCCCAGTGGCTGTATCCCAAACCTCCTGCGCGGTACGGTTGCCCGCCGCGTCGTAATCGTAGGTACACTTTCGACCATGAGTGCTGTCAGTCATTTCAACAACATTGCCCCGCCAATCGTAGCGGAAGCTCTGTGTCAAGAGGGTTATCCCGCCACCCGAACGGACCAGGGAGGCCGGGAACCCGTTGTTGGCATAGGTCCAATCACTGACCGAACTCACGTTGCAACCAATCCCCGTTCGGGTCTCGCGCGTCAGCAGGCCGTAGCTGACCAGGGTGCCGTTGGTGACCGCTCCATAGTCCAACGTCGTGGTGGAAATGGTTGTGCCACCGATGGTCTTCTGAACCTGCCTCGGCAGGAAGGGATAGACGTTGTTGTCGTAAGAATTGACGGTTTGGTGAAGAGTGCCGCCGACAGTCACGCTGACACTCCGGAGGCGGTTGGTGGTATCGTAACTGTAGGAGGTGGCGTTGGTCTGACTGCCACCTGCGCCCGTGAGGTCGCCCGACTCGGTCGAACTGGTGATGTTGCCCTGCGTATCATACACGTATTCGGTCTTCAGGCCCCGCTTGTCGGTGCTGCTCTTGAGGCTGCGCTGATAGCCGCCGATCGAGGGAGCGTTGGTGTAGAACCATTCCTGGACGATTGAATGGCCCAACGGATCCATGATTTGGGTGATCAGGCTGTTGGTGTAATCGTATCGGGTGACATTGTTGAAGCAGTCCGTGATCGTCGTGTATCCACTGATAACGCCCGTGCTGCCGGAGTTGCTGTAAGCGAACGACGCATTGCGCACAGGCGTCATGCTGGTGCCTCCTGTGGCACGCTGTTCCGTTACGCGCCGCTGGATGTCGTAGTCATTCTCCAGCACTCGTCCTTCAGGTTTCGTCTCACGCAGCATGAGGTGTGTGGAATACCACTGGGTTTGTCCGTTAACATTTGTCTGGGCGTGCTCGTACTCGTATTGGAACGCATGGCCCGTGGGCAGCATCACAGTGACCAGATCGCCATAGTCGTCGTAGTCATACCGGATTCTGCGCCCGTCGCGCGTATAAGCCTCGGTGATATGCCCCAAGACGTCGTAGTTGAAACCGATGAAGTTGCCGTTGCTCGAATCCACCCGACTCAGTTTTCCATACTCCGGCTGGCTCTGGGTCGTTCCGTAACTAAAGGTGTATTTGTTCCCGCGATTGTCTTTCCACTCCGTCAGATACGGCCGTGTGACAACCAGAGACGAATTGGTGAATGACATTGTGACAAAGGTGCGGCGGCTGTTGTCCGGTCCCGTCAAGTAGTAAGTCCCGTTGGTGAACGCGAGCTTCGCGTTGAACATGTTGGCCAAGCCAGAGGTCTGGCCGTGGGACACGTTGTTCAACATCGGATTCAACCCCGGCGTGGGCACCCAGACCAGGTTGGTTCCCTGCTTCTCGTAAGCGACCACCGACCCGTCCGTCTCCGCAGCGTAGATCATGTTCGTGTTCGCCGTGACACACAGATATGGCTCATAGTTGATCTTCCAGCCGTAACCGAACTCATTGTCCGCGAGATTCTGGCTGGTGTAGTTGCGGCGGACTTGAATAGGCATCGGCCCGGGCAGATGCAAGTCGGTCGCGTCAATATAGAACTCGCCCGTGATGGGATTCACCGGATCCGCCACCAGCTTCTTCACGTCGCCCCACCAACTCGTCTGCGCCTGGACGGAGTTGTCCAAGGACGACGACTGAAGAACGCCCGTGGACGATACCTGGCGAAAAGCATTTGCCTGAGTCTGGGAGGTCCAATTGGCGGGAGCCGAGCTATTCAGGACAGACACACTGTTATACAGGGCTATCGAAAGAGTCTTGGAAAACACCGAGCTGTTGGTCGCAACGCTGGTCCATACCAAACCCACATTGTTAACGGGGACTGCGCCGCCTATCAGCGACAGCGGTGTCGTCGAGGTGGTTGAGACATAATTAAAGCAATAGCCGTCCGAGGCATACGACAGATACCAAGGGATCGTACTTGGAGTTGACGTCAACGTGATAGCAGTCGAGCCGAGAGACGCACCCGCGTAACCGCCGTTCAGCGTGTTGGTCTGGTTCTCCGTAATCAAGGCCCACCAGCTGTTGACATTGAAGATCAGCGCGCCCAAGCCCCTATAGTTCTTGTTTGTCACAGGCCCCGGCGTGACGAATGCGACGTTGTAATAGGAACCTGGATAGTTCGCTGTGGTGGCTACGACGCTATTGCTGATCTGGCTCCAGATGCTGGGGGCGTGCTCCGACAGCCGTTTGCCGTAGAACATATAGTTGCCAACCGTGTTCAGGTTCGCACTGGTCACCTCGATCATGCCCGTGCCGCCAAGCGACGCCTTCCGCAACTGCGCAAGCTGCAACAACTTGACTGTGGAGATGGCCGCCATTGAGTTGGTGTAGTTCCAGAATTGATTGATGATCCGGTGCTCCTGGGCGGAGCCGTCCGTCATGAACATCTCTTGGAAGTTTCGCTGTGCCACAATTTGATCGGCTGGGATGTCGGCGTGAAGCGTCCCGTATCCCGCGAAGGCCACCTCATAGTTCATCATGTCCACATTCGGCGCCACGAGGTTGATGGTTCCGTCGGCCGGGAGTATTCCATTCGGTTTATTCGCAGCCAACTTGGCCAAACCGTGGGCATAAGAAGACAGCATGGTCGTCTTGTACAAATTCTGAAGCACTGCGCGCGACTCGCTGCAGTTGCGATAGTATTCCATGCCCATGAGGCAAAGCAGCGAACCGGGATACACCTGCACAGATGCCGTCGCCCCTGTTTGCGTCTGATACGCCCAAAACTCATTGGCGTGAACACGGGTCATCTCCGGCGTCACACGACCCACGTTGAAGCAAATGGCCGCCATATCCCCCTTGCTGAACGGCCGATCCTGACTCATCTCAAGCCCTTCATTGAAATTCAAGAATCCCGAGCCGGGGTTCCGGTTGCCGAGATTCCTCTGACGCTTGTATTCGATCCTCACCAACAAATTTGTGTGCCGGCTATCAAGGGTCACGTTCGTTGCCTGCGCGTTACACCAATTCGTTCCGAACCAATTGATGTTGGTACTGCCAGGGCAGAACGGCGCCAGATAGAGAGAGAGACAATGTTGGGATGTGTTTGTCTTCGTATGCCATGCGAGCAATTTCCGGTTATGAACCTCTGCCATGTACATCGGCGTGGTTTGGACATACACATTCGTCTGCTCCTGGGAGAAGATCTTCACGCTCACGGTATCGAAGATCGTGTTGGTCTGGCTCAAGGACTCCAGCACCCTGGCATTGTTGGTTGAGGTCACAAGCGGATGTGGGAAATCGCCCCAGCAGGTATAGTTCTTCCTCCGGTTGACCGCACGGACACCGATGTCAGCGATGGAATGCGTCAAATCGTTCGCCGCAAGATAATTCGTGATGGAACCAACCAGCAGATGCACCGGCGTATCATTTTCCAGACTGTCCACCGCGAGGTTGGTGTTGCACAGGTAATTGCGAATCCACCCACGCCCGATGTTCGCCGTGGACGGCATCACACTGCCAATATCCAGCCCTTCCACCACTTCGGTGTCCTTGATCCACGGGAAAAGGTTGGTCCAGCCGGCGACTCCCGCGCTGTTCGTCAGATAAACCGTTACCCAGGGGTAGTTGACCGATAGCATCGTGTTGGTCGTGTAAAAATCTCCATAAGAATCCACAGCCCCCTTGATCTGCATCCGGAGCATTCTGCTCATCTGCACGTCCAGCATTTTGAGCGTATTGGTCTTGGGGAACGCGTAGGCGGCTGGATAGCCCGCCTGGCGCATCAGATAGACCAACAAGGCGCACTGCTCGATGGGCGATCCCTGCCTCTCCAACAACACCCCAAGAGCACCGCGGTTGACCCCGCAAGGGTTGATGGAGTCCTCCGTCACGCTGCCGTCGGTATTATATCCAAGCGCGTCCGTCAGCTCGATCTCGTTCTGGACATAGGCCGCCAGCGCAAGCGGATCCCTCTTCAGATCGGACACCAGCTTGTCCAATAACGGATGCCGTCGCAGCTCGGGGCTCGCGTTGAGATTGGTGTAGGTGTTTGGAACCGCAAGGTTCGTGCTGCTGGTTGAGAGGGCGACGTTGGTGGTTGTCAATCCACTGATCAGCTCATCCAAAGACTTGTTTGCATACTCTTGTGGCAATGGTTCCCCTTGGAACTGCGGCTGCGCCACATAGATGGACCGCCAAGCCGGAAGCGGTTCAAATTCCAAGGCATACAGGGCATTGTAAGCCGGGGTAGCGCCAGCCTGATCGACTGAGGACGACCACCTGCTAATCACGCTACTGTTTGGCACAGCCCCTATCGCTTGGACCAGGAAATAGTAATTCGCCGCAGCCGCAGATGCAGTATGAGTCAGTATGAATGGAGAACAGCTCTGGAAGTTTACGCCAAATTTATGCTCTGCTGATGACGCATCTGTCAGTGTGAGAGTCGTTTTCAAACCGTAAACCGACATGTCGGTCGTTTGAGAAAAACCGTTTGACGCAAACTGTGCCCATGCCAGTGAGTTGGTTTTTCTCGGCACATAAACATTCGCGTATCCAACTAGTTGACAACTGGAACCATAATTGCTGTACACGAGGATCTGAACATCGGGAAGCGTGTGGCCAAAATCCGCAGGAGGGTATCCCGAGTAGACGGCAAAACCATAGTTCTGTCCGATATGCAGAGGCGTCCCCCCCACACCACTTCCAAAAGCGGCAATAGGCTTCTTGAATAGAAAGCTGTTGGTATCGTTTGTATAGCTGTAATGCCTGTAGGTATTCCATGTCGCTTTATCGACCCACGGCACGACCCCATTGAATGTGTTGCTGCCCAGCGAATTGAGCGCCACACCTTTCTGCTGGCTGAGCGGGATGACAAACGAATGATAGGTTGGATCCGAGCCAGTCCCCCTGACAAATCGCTCGGTCGTGGCCAGAGAGTTGGCCGTCTGCAAAGGCTCAGGCAAGGTGGGCAAACTGTAGTTCGTTCCGCCGGCGTTATTGGTCACGCTGTAAGAGTTCACACCATCGCTGCCATACGCTTTTACCCAGAAATCAAGCACCGATCCCGCGGGTTCAAAGGTATACCACCCTCGTGTCGCTTGGTACGGCGTGTTGAGAGGATTGCTGTATGGCAAGGTTATCCCGGCAAGGACAAGCGAATTTGTAACCCATGCACTTGTGTTGGTGAAGTAGTTGTCAACTATCCAGGAAAAAGCAAACGCACCGTTTGAGCCGAAGATCACCGTTGGCGACAAGGGAATGCTCAACCAATCCGGTGTCGTCACTTCCAAGACGCTGTGGCCATTGGTGACTGCAGACGAATAATTCGTCATTCCGCCAAGAGAGACGTCAGTAATGCAATAATAGGTGGTCGTCGGACATATTGGATTATACAGGTACGCCATACTGCTATGCCACCAGTTTGAAGAGACTGCATTCGTCGTGTTGTACGCATCTGACCACCATACAACGTTGTTGGTGCTGCCAACGGCCAGCTTGAATGTAATCGTCATCCGATTGGTGGAGTGGTTGAGCACCTTCCAGCAAACGCCCATGTTGTCAGCTTGAAGGTCATATGCGTACAGATCAGCGATCTGGACCAGCGGCGCGGCTGGCATCGTAAATGTGCCATTGGTGAATGCACAGTAACCGGAAACGCCATTCGATCCATATCCATTGGCGTCGTTTACATACGATACGGCGTGATAGCTGTAGGTAACACCCGCCATCAGGTTGGAAACCGACAGAATCACGTTGGTCGAGCCGGGCCCCACATCGGTGAAGACGTTCGTGAATGTTCCCAACCCATCCTCGAACAGGATCGTATGTGTAGCGGTGAGGGAGCTGTCGTTCTGCACGTTCCAATGAATGTCCACGCTCTCCGTGCTGAGGTTGCTGTAGCATAAGTCGCTCACTGCAACCCACATCGGCGTGCCAAACGTATGTCCATTGCCGCCATCATCGTTCCGCGACGCAATGTATCGGCCATTGCTGTAGGCCACCGACTGCACCCAATAATGATACATCGCCGAAGGATTCAATCCCGTCAGCGTCACCGATGCCGTGCTCCCGCCGGACCCGCTCGTGGACGACGCCTGCGCTGTGTAATTGGTCCCGTTTTGCGTCCAACTGTAATGAACCGTGTTGTTCAACGAGCTGCCGGTCCAGTTGGTCACGCCCCAACTGATGCTCATTTGCCCGTTGATCAAACTGCCCAGTGTCGGCGCGTTCGTGGAAACCTGTAGAAACGGCGGCAACGCCGTCGGAGAGGTGAACGCCAGACCCACCGGCCCTCGATTAACCTCGTCGTTGCTGATGTCCACATTGGTCGCCACATTGCAGATGAACGTGCCGTTGGTGCCGTTGTATTGCTTCACCATGTTGTTCTTCCAATCGGTCATGTAAAGATTGCCATTCGGCCCGAAACGCATCCGCATTTCCCACCTCGCCGGCGGCGCGTTGGTGTCCGCAGCAACAAACGTTCCCAGATAACTCCCCGTCGTGCCGTCGAACTTCAACACCTTCGCCGCCGCTTGCGTCCAACGATTGCCCGCGCATACATACAGGTGGCCATCCGGCCCGAACTCCAGGCAGAACGGCTGCTCCATGTCACCACTTCCCGACACTACAAATTCATTCTTGAAAGCGCCCGTGCGCCCGTCAAATCGCAAGATGTTATTCCAGTTCGTCGCACCACCGGGATAACACGACCAGTCCGGGCTGCCATTGGCCACGTAGAAATCCCCCTCCGGCCCAACCACAAAATGATTCACCCGCACCAGATGATTCGTGTCATAAACAAAGTTGCTCGTCGTCAATCCCGTCGCCGAATCCACCCGCGCGATGTGAAACTGATAGTCGAAGCCGACATATAGCGCGCCGTCCGCGCCAAAACAGGCGTTTGCAGGCGGGTCGCCCCACCCCGTCGTCAACACCGTGCTCAGGTATTCCCCTGTCTGCCGGTTATGAGCCTGCACCTTGTGATTCCAATACCTCGTCACATAACACGTGTTCGTATCAGCCCCCCAAAAGATCTCCGTGGCTCCCCAGCTCCAACCGGTATATTCTCCCGTGTCGCCGATATAGCCCAAATGCATCCCGTTGACCGCATTGTATCGCCGCACCGCACTTCCAAGGTTGCCAACCCACATCTCATAGCCATTGTTCGCGTCAGCCGGCGTGGTGAACGTATGGCCATTGCCACCGGCATCGTTCCGCGACGCGATGTATCGGCCATCGCTGTAGGCCACCGACTGCACCCAATAACTATAAGTGACTTGCGGATTCAATCCCGTCAGCATCACCGATGCCGTCGTCGCTCCCGACCCGCTCGTCGATGACGCCTGCGCTGTGTAATTGGTCCCGTTCTGCGTCCAACTGTAATGAACGGTGTTGCTCAACGAGCTGCCGGTCCAGTTGGTCACACCCCAACTGATCGTCCTCTGTCCGTTGATCAAACTGCCCAGCGTCGGGGCGTTCGTGGACACTTGCAGATACGGCGGCAATGCCGTCGGAGAGGTGAACGCCAGACCCACCGGCCCACGATTACTATCGTTGCCAGCGTCCACGTTGGTCGCCACATTGCAGATGAACGTGCCGTTGCTGCCGTTGTATTGCTTCACCATGTTGTTCTGCCAGTCGGTCATGTAAAGATTGCCATTCGGCCCGAAACGCATCCGCATTTCCCACTTCGCCGGCGGCGCGTTGGTATCTGCGGCAACAAACGTCCCCAAAAAACTCCCCGTCGTGCCGTCGAACTTCAACACCCTGGCCGCCGCATGGTCCCAAGGACTACCCGTACATACATACAAGTGGCCGTCCGGCCCGAACTCCAAGCACAGCGGCTGCTCCATGTCACCAGTTCCACTGGCAACAAACTCGTTCTTGAAAGCACCCGTGCGCCCGTCATATCGCAAGATGTTACACCAGTTCGTCGCGCTACCGGAATAATACGACCAGTCCGGGTTGCCATTGGCCACGTAGAAATCCCCCTCCGGCCCCACCACAAATTGATTCACCCGTACCAGATGATCCGTGTCATAAACGAAGTTCGTGGTCACCAATCCCGTCGTCATATCCACCCGCTGGATGTAATAGCAATAATCGCTGCCCACATACATTGCCCCATCGAGGCCAAAACATGCGCTCGAAGCCGGATCGGCTGCCGTGGTCGTCACCGTGCTCAGGTATTCCCCTGTCTGCCGGCTGTAAGACAGCACCTTGTGCGCCCAATATCTCGCCACATAACACGTGTTCGTATCGGCCCCCCAAAAGATCTCCCCGGGTCCGTAGCTACCATTGGAGTCCCCCGTATCGCCGATGTAGCCCAAATGCACCCCGTTGACTGCATTGTATCGCCGAACAGCGCTTGCATAGTTGCCAACCCACAACTCATAGCCGTTGTTCGCGTCAGCCGGCGTGGTGAACGTATGGCCATTGCCACCGGCATCGTTCCGCGACGCGATGTATCGGCCATCGCTGTAGGCCACCGACTGCACCCAATAACTATAAGTGACTTGCGGATTCA
>JBAZIR010000062.1:0-20259 GCA_041651735.1 Verrucomicrobiia bacterium
CGCCACGCGGAGTGGCCGGGCTTGCGCGGCTGGTGCTGGCTGGCCAGCGAAGGCTCGTCCGTGAAGATGGCCCGCACCGTTGAGCCGAAGAACTTGCCGATCGCGGCAGCGTATCGCTCGTGTGTCACGGCAAGGAACCGTGCAGTGGCTTCGGGCATCAATAGATTGGCGCTGCCGGGGACCCGCTCGATGCTGCTCTTGCCGTTCTGCTCCACGAGCAACACCTGCGCTTCCAGTTCCTCGGGATCCTTCGTGACCAGGCCTTTGGCATGGCCGCTTGGCCAGCAGAACTCGTCGTAAAGCCACACCTCCATCTTTCGCGCCGCGGCCTGCTCAACAATGAACCGGATTCGTTCGAACCATGCGTCGCCAAGGTATTCGAGCTCGAGTCCCCAACGCGGATAGAGCACCACGCCCCAACCGACGTTGTGATACGCATCGAGCTGCCTGCGCACGTCGTCCGACTTCAGCGTGCCGGTCAACGCCCACATTGCCAGAGGCGATTTCGGTTTCGCCGCCGGCATGGCCATCGCCGTCTGGCTGCTTTGAATGAGCGGTCCCAAGCTGGTCGCAGCGACGCCGCCGAGACTGCGCGCCAGGAATTCGCGCCGCGAAAACAATGAGTTGTTTTTCATGTTCGTTTTCTCACGATTCCAACGTGGCTACTTTGCAAACGTCGGGAACAACTTCTTCAGTTCTGCAATCGAAGGCCGGCGGCCGTATTCGCACAGCTCAAACGCCTCGGCATACTTCACCTTCTTGCCCCGTTCCTCGCCATACAGCTCGATCAGCTTGGCGCGATACTGGTTGGCCACGCCCGCAAACCGATTGCGGAGCCGCTCGCGAACCGCATCCATGCGTTTCGCATATTCTTCCTTCGTCTTGGGAACCAGCCGCTCGTCGCCGCCACAGCATCCTTCCACCATCTGCGATTCGAGCATCGCGATGGCGTTGACCTTCTTCTCGATCGCGTCGTCAATCGAAACCGCGATGTCCGGCCGGAACGGATTCGGCCTTTCAAAACTGTCGGAGTAGTAGAGAAACACCGGGTTCTTGGCCAGATACGGCACCGCCGGGCAGAAGAACGGAACGGTCACCATGAACGCCGCATCCTGCACGAGGATGCCCGTGTAGCGATGGTCGGGATGATAATCATTGGAACGCGGCGCCAGCACGATGTCGGCTTTCCATTCGCGGATCAACTGCGTGATGATACGCCGGTTCTCCAGCGTGGGCATCAACTCACCGTCGTGAATGTCGAGCACCTCGGCCGTCGCGCCGAGCGCCGTGTCGCACTTTCGCACCTCAGACAGACGCCGTTGCGCGAGCGTCCCGCCCGCTTGGGACCAATGGCCGACATCGCCGTTGGTCGTCGAGACCAGTTTCACATGATGACCCTCCGCCGCCCACAACGCACCCACACCGCCCGCCTTCAGTTCTGAGTCGTCCGGATGCGCGCCAAAGGCGATGATGGACAGCTTGCCGTCTTCGCGAGGCGCGGCCGCCGGCGGCTTCTTGCCCGTGGCCAACGTCGCATTCCATGCTTCTTCAGCGCCGCTGCCACTGCTCGCAACAACAAAACATGCCGCCAAAACAATTCCGGCAACGAACCAGTTCTTTCCATTCATGGGATTCTTCTCCTTGTGCGCGCTGACCGGACTGCCTTGTCCTCGCGCCATCGCATTGCTCTTGAGGGCTTCCTTGGACATCGGCCGCAGTGTAGCCGCCACCGCCCCACGCGCAAAAGCCAAATCTCTCCAACACCCAGCCCTTAACCACATCGTCACGATTCTTCCGGCGCAGGCACGTGGCGCCTCTCGATGAAGATGCTGCGCATCTTGTCGCTTTGGAGCTGATTGGTTTTTTATCACGGTCATGCTAAGGAGTGGGGTCAAGACCCAGTTGGGTGATGGAATAACTCAAAAAGGAGCATCACGGTTCCGATGCATTTAACAGAGATATTGCGTAACAAATCCGCGCAGTTGTATTGGCGTTTGGCTTTTGAGCTGCAAGTGCTTTTGGATGCGCTGAAAAGGACGAGCACGATCGTGGAAGTGAACGTCGAGTTCGTTAATTACTGCAATCTGCGATGCAAATGGTGCGCGTTGGATCATCGCATGAAAAAACAGGCGATGAGCAAAGAGACCTTGCATAAAGCGCTCAAAGATCTGCTTTTCGACAAACGGTTCAAGAGCGTCAAACGGTTGTATTTCTGGAGCGCAGGCGAAACCTTGCTGCATCCAGATGTGCTGGGAATGTTTGACGTAGTAAAAACGTACAAGGACGATTTTGCGGCCGCGGGCAAGTTCTTTCCTGAAGTCCGGTTGCTGACCAACGCAACCGCGCTAAACCCGCAACTGAGCAAAGGGCTCGTGGATTCAGGGGTCTTGGATTCGATCAGATTCAGCGTGGATGGCGGCTCGAGGGAGAAATACGAAGAGATCAGGTCTGGAGCCAGATGGGAGGCGGTTCGCGAGAACATCGGCCATTTTGTCAAAATCAATCAGGGTAAAATCAAAACCGGGATCATCTGTATCATTGAGTTCGGCAAAGAACAAAATACGAACTGGATGACGGAAGAATTTCAGGCGCTCTGCAAATCGGTCGATGAGGTGGAATTAAGATATCCCCACGATTGGATAGGAAATATCGAAGTCAACGGGTTAAAGAAGACATTTAACAACTGGTGCTATTTCCTGAATCACAGCCTGGTTGTTCTGCCCAACGGAGATGTCACGGTTTGCTGCAATGATTTGAATGGAAAAGGCGCCATGGGAAATCTGAATAGCAAAACCCTGTTTGAGATTTACAGTTCCAGAAGGCGGAAAAGAATGATATTTGATTTTAAGCACGGCAGGCGCGAGACAATAGAGTTGTGCAGGAATTGTGGGGGGGTATAAGTAAAATGAAACTGTCTTTCTGAAACAGCTTTTCTCATGAGCGTAACGATTGATTTCTCGGGCAAAATCGCCCTGATTACCGGCGCATCGCAAGGTATTGGCGCGCAAATGGCGCGGACGTTTCATCAGGCGGGAGCAACGGTGGTGTTGAATCATCCCGATATCGGCACGACGCGCGCGGACGCGGAGAAGGTTGCGGCGGAGTTGAATGCCTCCCGCCCCGCGAGCGCTGTGGTCGTGGCGGCGGATGTGTCGCGGCCGGACGCGGTGCAGCGCATGATGCAGGAGGTCCGACAGCGGCTCGGCGGAATTGATTTTCTCATCAATAATGCCGCCATCATCCGCGACCGCACGCTCGCCAAAATGTCGCTCGACGAATGGAAGTCCGTCCTCGATGTGAACCTTTCCGGTGTCTTCCACTGCTGCAAGTTCGGCCTCGAAGTCATGCGCGACGGCGGGGCCATTGTGAGCCTCGGCAGCATCGCGTCGATTCTGGGGTTTTTCGGCCAGTCGAACTACGCCGCCGCCAAGGCGGGTGTGCAAGCGGTGATGCGCGTCCTCAGCCGCGAGGCCGCGCGCCGCGGCATCCGCGCCAACGCCATCGCTCCCGGTGTCATTGAGACCGCGATGGCGGCGACGATCCCCGAGAATGTCCGCGCCGAGATGCTGAAGAACGTTCCGCTCGCACGTTTTGGCACGACCAGCGAAGTGGCCAACGTCGCGCTGTTCCTCTGTTCGCCGCTCGCCAGCTATGTGACGGGCCAGACCCTCGAAGTCAACGGAGGCTGGCGAGGATGAGAGGAGCAGCTCGTATCACATCTGCCGCGGAAGCGGTTGGCGCAATCCCGAACGGCGCGACGGTTGCCGTTGGTGGTTTCGTCGGCGCGGCGCATCCGGAGGCGTTGACCGCCGCGCTGGAGCGACGGTTTCTCGAGCACGGTTCGCCGCGCGACCTCACGCTTCTCTACGCCGCCGGCCAAGGCGACCGTGGCGATCGCGGGTTGAACCATCTCGCACACGTCGGCTTGGTGAAGCGTGTCGTGGGCGGGCATTGGAATCTGGCGCCGAAGCTTGGGAAACTCGCGCTCGACAATCAAATCGAGGCTTACAACTTTCCCCAAGGCGTCCTTTGCGTGCTGCTGCGCGAGATTGCCGCCAAGCGTCCCGGCGTCATCACGAAGGTCGGGATAAACACGTTCGTGGACCCGCAGAGCAGCGGCGGGCGGATGAACGCACGCACCACGGAACCGCTGGTTGAACGTCTTATACTCGATGGCGAGACGTGGCTGCGCTACCGCGCCTTTCCCGTTCACGTGGGCCTTATCCGCGGCACGAGCGCTGACCGCCATGGCAATCTCAGCATGGAGCGCGAGGGAATCATTGGCGAAGTGCTTCCCATCGCGCAAGCCGCGAAGAACCACGGCGGCATCGTCATCGCGCAGGTCGCGCGTATCGTCGACCGCATCGCCGACCCGAAATCCGTGCGTGTGCCCGGTGCGCTGGTGGACTTCGTCGTCGTCGCGGAACCGGCGCAGCATCAACAGACGTTCAGCGAGCCGTTCAATGAAGCCTACGTTACGGGTACCGATGGACACGGCACGCTTGCTCCATTGCCATTTTCGGAGCGCAAGATCATTGGCCGCCGCGCGCTCATGGAGATACGCAAGGGCGACATCGTCAACCTGGGTATCGGCTTGCCCGAAGCGGTTGCCGCAGTCGCGGCGGAGAGGGGACAGCTCGGTGAGTTTACGCTCACCGTGGAGAGCGGGCCGACAGGCGGCATACCCGCGTCGGGACTGAGTTTTGGTTGCAGCCATTATCCAGAGGCGATCGTGGACCAGCCGTCGCAGTTTGATTTCTACGATGGAGGAGGTCTCGACACCGCCGTGCTGGGCGCGGTGGAGGTGGACGCGGAAGGCAGCGTTAATGTGAGCACGTTTGCGGGCCGGTTCGCGGGTATCGGCGGCTTCGTCAACATCGCGCAGAACGCCAAGCGTCTGGTGTTTTGCTGCACGTTCCGCGCAGGTGATCTCGAAGTGGCGTCGGACGGTGGCTTGCTGCGTATCGTGTGCGAGGGACGGCACGCGAAATTCGTGAAACGCGTCCAGCAGGTTTGCTTCCACGGCCCGTCGGCGCTCGCGCGCGGGCAGGAGGTGCTGTATGTCACCGAGCGCGCCGTGTTTGCGCTCACGCGTAACGGCCTTGTGTTGCGCGAGGTTGCTCCCGGCATCGCGGCGGATAAACAGATTCTGCCGCTGATGGAGTTTGCGCCTTCTTCTGTTGAATCCCGCCTTATGCCCGCCACTTGTTTTGAGGCATGTTGACATGAAATACACACAGCCCATCCATCTCGTGGACGCACGCCGCTCGGCGGTCGGGCGGTTTGGGGGCGGATTGAAAACGCTCACGCCAGCCGATCTTGCGCTGCAAGTCGGCGAGGCCGTCGTGACGGCAAATCTCAAGCCGGCTATCGACCAGGTCATTTTTGGCCAGGTGTTGCAGGCCGGGTCGGGCATGAACGTCGCGCGCCAAGTCGGCCTCCGCCTTGGCCTGCCGCAGGCGACGCCCGCGTTTACTGTAAACATGGCATGCGCATCCGGCCTGAAGTCTGTCGCGTTGGCTGCGGACTGCATCGCGAAGGGCGAGGCGGCTCTCGTGCTCGCGGGCGGCGTCGAGTCCATGAGCCGTGCGCCGCATTATGCGATGGACCTGCGCTGGGGAAAAAAGATCGGCGATAGCGCGCTCGTGGATGCCATGTTCGCCGATGGTCTCTCTGACCCGGTGCTGAAGCTCGGCATGGGTGAAACCGCCGAGCGCATCGCCGACCTGCTGAAGATCAGCCGTGAAGAGCAGGATCGTTTCGCATTGGCGAGCCAGCAGCGTGCGATTGCGAACCGCGCAGCGTTCCAGCGCGAGATTGTCCCCATCAAGACCCGTGAGGGCGAGGTCGTTGCCGACGAGCATCCGCGCGCGGATACGACGCTCGAAAAGCTTGCGCAACTCAAACCGGCCTTTCGCCCGAACGGCACCGTCACCCCCGGCAATTCCTCCGGCATCAACGACGGCGCGGCACTCGTGCTGGTCGCCAGCGAGACTTCGGCGAAACTGCTCGGACTCCAGCCGCGGGCGCGGATTGTCGGCGCGACAGCGGTCGGTTGCGATCCGGCCACGATGGGACTCGGCCCGGTCGGCGCGATTCGGAAACTCTGCGACGAGACCGGCTGGCAGCTCGACGGTGTGGACGCGGTGGAGATCAACGAGGCGTTCGCCGTGCAGGCGCTGGGTTGCGCAAAGGAACTGCGGCTCGACCTGGCGAAGCTGAATCGCCGCGGCGGCGCGATTGCGCTGGGGCATCCGGTCGGTTGCAGCGGCGCGCGCGTGCTCGTGACGTTGTTGCACATTCTGGAAGACCTGAAGCTCCGCCGCGGCATCGCCTCGCTCTGCGTCGGCGGCGGGATGGGCATCGCGATGGCGATCGAACGGGAAGCCTGATCGCGGCTTTCTACCGGACGTTGCTTGCTAACCGCCTTCTGCCGCCTACAATCGCGGCGTGTCCGATACGACTGAACTGCATCGTCTGCTGCACCGGCATTTTGGCTTTCACGAGTTTCTCGAAGGCCAGGAACCGGTCATCGAGGCCATTACCAGCGGCCAAGACACACTGGTGATCATGCCGACCGGCGGCGGCAAGTCGCTTTGCTACCAGTTGCCGGCGATGTTCCTCGACGGCATCACTGTCGTCGTCTCGCCGCTCATCGCCTTGATGAAGGACCAGGTGGACGGGATGGCGGAGAAGAAGATTCCCGCCACGTTCATCAACTCCTCGCTCGGCCAGTCGGAGATGGACGACCGCATCGCGCGGATGAAGCGCGGCGAATACCGGCTGATCTACGTCGCGCCGGAACGGTTCAAGAGCGAGCGGTTCGTCGCCGCGCTCGCGCCACTGTCCATCGCGTTGTTCGCCATCGACGAGGCGCACTGCATCTCGCAATGGGGCCATGATTTCCGCCCCGATTACCTGCGGCTGAAGTGGGCGCTCAAAGACCTTGGCCAGCCGCAGGTGACCGCGCTTACCGCCACCGCGACGCCGGAGGTGCGCGCGGATATCATCGAGCAGCTCAGCCTCGGCAAATTCGGACGCAAGCCGCCGCAGGTCTTCGTCTCCGGTTTTGCGCGGCACAACCTGACGCTCGCGGTGTCGCATACCGCAAACAAGGCGGAGAAACTGGAGCACATCTTCGATGCGATCGACGGGCTGAAGACCGGCATCGTGTATTGCGCCACGCGCAAGAACGTGGAGAAGGTCTACGAAGAACTGGCCGGGAAGCGCTTGTCGGCCATCTACTATCACGGCGGCATGACCGAAGAGCAGCGGACGAAGGCCCAGGACAAGTTCATGAGCGGCCGATGCGCGGTGGCGGTGGCGACCAACGCATTCGGCATGGGCGTGGACCGCTCGGACCTGCGGTTCGTGACCCACTACGACATACCCGGCAGCGTCGAGGCCTACTATCAGGAGGCCGGCCGCGCCGGACGTGACGGTGAGCCGGCAAAGTGCGAGCTGCTGTTCAACTACGCCGATGTGAAGACGCAGGAGTTCTTCATCGACGGTGCCAACCCGACGCGCGAGATCATCACCAGCCTTCATCTGACGCTGCTCCGCCTTTGCAAACACGGCCCTGTCGAGATGCCGATGTCCGAGATCGCGGAGCACGTCAAGGCCGCCAAGAATGACATGGCCGTCGGCACGGCGCTTCATCTGCTGACGCGTGCGGGTTTCATTGCACGCGACTATCGTCAGGGCAGCCGCACTTACACAACGCGGTTGGTGGAGCCGGTGAAGCCGCTCGATGAACTGGCACTGGATTTTGAGCGGCTCGACGCCAAGCGCCAGCGCGATCTCGACAAGCTGTGGCGGATGATTGATTACGCGGACTGCCACGGCTGCCGGCACGGCTACATCCTGAACTACTTCGGCGAAACCGATGCGCCAGAGCATTGCAGCGCGTGCGACAACTGCGGGATCGGGCCAGCACCGAGGCGGCGCGCCACCAAACGCGCGAGGACCCAGGTTGTAGCATCTGCGCCGGCTGCGCCGCCGCTCGATATCAGCGCCAAGGAGAAGACGGTCCTGCTGCAAAAGGCGCTGAGTTGTGTGGCTCGGATGAATGGCCGGTTCGGTCTGGGTCGCATCACCCTGGTGCTGGTCGGTTCGCGCTCGAAGGAGGTCTTCGACTCGCAGCTTGACGAGCTTTCCACCTACGGCTTGCTGAAGGAGTTGGGTTATGATTTTACGCAGGAACTGCTGCGCCGGCTTGTCACGGCCGGTTGTATCCAGGTGACGACCGACGAATACCCGAAGGCGTCGCTGACAGAGATGGGCCGGCGGGTGATGCTGGCGAAGACGCAGATCAACATCGAGTTGCCGCCGTTTGAGAAACCGAAACCCGTCGCTCGAAAAACCTCCTCCGCTGCCGCCGCTGCCGCTGCGGCGGAGGCTGAGGCGCCGTACGATGTCGCGTTGTTCGAGGCGTTGCGACAGTGGCGGCACGACGTTGCCGGCACGATGGGGATTCCCGCGTATCTCGTTTATCCTGACGCCACGCTGAAGGAGTTGTCGCGGCAGAAGCCGCAGTCTGAGGCGGCGCTGCTGGAAGTGCGCGGCATCGGTCCCGCGAAAGCGCGGCAGTTCGGCGCGGAAACGCTGGGAATCATTCGCGGCGCGTCGTAACCGGCGCCCAACGTCACTTCGTCAACCACGCAACGATTTCGTCTTCGCCCAGTTTCTCGCGGCGCGTTTCGACGCCGGGCTTGAATGCTTCGCCAGCGTTATGAATCAGCAACGGCGCGTGGCCGATGAGGGCGACAGCGGCGCGGAAATCGCCGGCGCGGCGCAGCACGGGGACGTAGAGCTTCTTGATGTAGGCATCGTCGCTGGCGGTGTTGAATTGCACGGCGTCCGCCGCAGTCTTCTTCACGAACGGCGCGAACGGCCGCGCCAGCAGGCACCAGAGGCCGGCGTCATCCAGCCCGACAAGATGGACCGTGCCAACATCTTTGCGCCCATGCAGCCATACCAGCGCGGTGACGATATCCTGCACGCGAAGCTGCGTGTCGGTCTTGTTGTAGGTCGTGAAGAATTTGTCTTCGGTCTTGCGCAAGTGGTTGAAGCAGTCAATCGCCAGCACGAGTTGGCCGCTGGCGACCAGCTTCGAGGCAAACGGTTCGGCAGCGAGCCAGCCTTTCGGGTGAACCACGAGCGTCGCGTCATGCTTCCCGCCGCCCTTGGGCAGGAAGAGTTTCGCCGGCACGCGGTCGCCGCGGCCCGGACGGCCCAGCGCGAACAGATCGTTGCCGCAGTTCTCGGCAACGACATCTTTCTCAGCGGGCACTTCCAGTGAGAGCGCATGGCGGAGCGTTGGCTCGTAGTGTTTGCGCAATTCAGTCGGGCCGGCTGCGATCGCATCGACGAGTTGTTTGTCGCTGTTGGTGGTCCACATCTTGGCGAAGCTCTCGGCGGTCTGGACGTTGGCGGGTTTCTCACGGCCTTCCCAGACCAGCAGGTTTTCCTTCGGCTCGACGGTGAACGGCTTCTCCTTGAAGTGGCTTGCATCGCCATCGTCGAGCAGCCATTTGCCGAAAAAGGCGTAGGCTGCCTCGCGGCTGTCCTTGTTGTAATTGTGTGGCGCATCGAAACGGACGGCTGCCACGCGGTCAGCCGCTCCGAGCAGCCGGTAAGCCGAGCGCACGGCGGGGAACTCGTGGGTCATCGTAAAACGCGTCCAGTCGCCAGTGGCAGCGATGAGCAGTTGCGGGCGCGGCGCGGCGGCGGCGCTGACCTCGACGTTGAAGATGTCCTGACGAAGGTTCGGGCCGTTCTCGCAAAGGCAACCGCCTTGCATGATCGCGCTCACCATGACCGCGGGCGTGGCGACCTTGATGCGGTCGTCCACGGCGGTGAGGATGAACGTTTGCGTGCCGCCGCCGCTTTCGCCCGTGCAGCCAATGCGATTCGGGTCCACGTCGGGCAGTGATTGCAGAAAATCCACGACACGGATCGAGTTCCAAGTCTGGAGGCCGAACAGTGACAGGCCCCAGAGCCATTCGCGGCCGCCGGCGGGCGGGAAGTCGCGGTGCGGCCAGTGAAAGCTGTCGTTGTAGCCGATCATGTCCCACGAGAACGCAACATACCCCTGGCGCGCGAAGCCGATGCAGCGGCCGGGCAACGACCCGAGTTCTTCATTCGCGAGCCGGCCGATCTTCCAGTGGCCATGTGGGTTGAGCATCGCAGGGAACGGTCCTTTGCCGCGTCCGAGAGGGCGGTAAAGATTCCCGCTGACGTAGAAGCCGGGCCAGCTTTCGAAGAAGACTTTCTCCACCGAGTAGCCGTCGCGTTCGATGCGTCCGAAGACCTGCGCATTGAGCGGGCACTTTGCCGGCGCGGGCCAGAGACCGCTCGAAACGAGGATGTGTTCGCGCACCCACGCGGCACGGGCAAGCCACTCGGCGCGCGAGTGGTAGTGGCACATTGAACGCGGCGTGTTGAGGTCGCGGATCTGGCCGCGCACGTCGGCGGTGGGCAGCGCCGAGGGCGTTGAAGTATCCGCGGCAAAACCGGCGGTGGTCGCGAGGAGCGTGGCAAGAAGCAGAAGACGGTTCATAATCATGGCTCAGTGCAGTTGACGGAAAACCATCACAGTGCCACAGCGGCACGCCAGAATCCTACCGCAAAGACACGCCCGGAAGCGAGCGTTCGCGCTGCCTAGGGCGCGGCGCCGCCGGAGTGGCACTCGTTGCATTTCGTGGACGGATCAAGGTCGCCGCCCGGATGCTTGAACGCGTGACCGGCGGCGTTGAGTTGGTTCAACTCGGCGCCGGTGCCTTGTGCCAGAATAAGATGACAGGCGTTGCAGTCGCTGGCCTTGACCTTCTGTTTACCATCCGCAGTGGCGTGCTGGCCGTCGTGACAACGGAAGCAGCCGGCCCAGTCTTTGTGGCCAATGTTGTCGGGATAAGCTTTCCAACTCGCCTTCATGGCGGGGAAGAAGTTGCGGCTGTAGATCTCCTGCACCGCGGCGATGGCGGGCTGAATGCGCGGCTCATTGGGATACTGCTGTTTCAAGCCGGCCGCGATCTTGTCGAGCGCCTCCTTCTTGGTGGCGTACTTCCCTGTGAGGAGGGCGACGGCGTGTTTGCCGATGGAAGGCAGGGAACGATCGATCTTACCCAGCGACATCGCCAGGTCCACCGCCGTGTCTGGCGCGGCGAAGTTGTGTGCAGGCCGGTTGTGGCAATCCATGCAGTCCATCGTCTGGATGTCGACGGGATTCGGCGTGTCTTTGTAGCCGGCCGCGCGGAACTCGGTCTGCACGCCCTTGGCGTCCGTCATGCGAATCCACGGGATGACCTGCTGTTCCTTGTCGGTGGCGACGAACTCGATCTTGTTGGCGACGTTCATGTGCCAGTGGATGCCGCCCACAGGGCCATGCGTGGGGTCGCTGCCGCCAACTTTCAACGACAGCCGCACGGCGTAGTGCGTATTTTTCTCATCCGCCAGATAGTGCTCATAGACTTTCTCCATGTTCCCATAAAACTTCTTGGACCAGTGGCACTGTTCGCACGTTTCGCGGGCGGGGCGCATGTGTTTGGCTGGCGGCGGGATGGGGCGGGAGTAGGTGTTGCGGACCATGGCCACGAGCTGATGCATGCCGTTGATCTTGGCCTTTACGAACCACGAGACGCCGGGACCGACGTGGCATTCCGTGCAGCCCACCTGAGCGTGCGGTGAATGCTGATAGGTGGTGTTCTCCGGCTCCATGACGTGGCAGGTCGCGCCGCAGAACTGCACCGACTCGACGAAATGGTAGCTGTGGTAAGTGCCCACCGCCGTTACACCCAGAAGGATTACCACCACGGTGAATAGAATCTCCAGGATGTGACGATTGCGCAGTCGTGACAGAGTGGCGGGCAGCGGCTTGGCCGGTTCTTGCTGTTTGGCTGAGGCCATCCGACGGCGCTCAAGGATCACGCCAACCCCCGTCATGAGCAAGCCGAGGGCCGCAAACGGAAACGCAAAGAAATACATCACCACGCCCACGTAGGGATTGGTGAAGCGGGCCATCGAGTCGTAGATGAAAAGCAGCAGGAAGGCAAAAATGCCCAGCACTGCGATGATCAACCCGATGATGCTCCACCAGTTCCTCAGAAGATCCCAACGTGAATAGTCCGTGCCGCTTTCAGGTTTCATAGGTCAAGTCCCGCGTGCGGGCGAATGGCGGCCACGGCCAACGCGATGGGAAGGCCGGTGCTCGCAAAACTGAAATACTTCAATGGTGCCATTGATTTTCTGCTCCAGACTGGCAACTCCTGGTCCGAGAGCGGCGGGAGATTACACGGCGACTTGGCGCGCAGCAATACAGAAAAGACACACAGAAAAGCTCCTGTTTTCTCAGCCGGGCATATTCGGTTTGCCACCCGGCGCGGTCATTAACGTCCCTGTCCAGCCAGGTATTCACTTCCCACGCTATGACCGGATGGAGAGGCGATACTGCCGCGGCGCCATGCCGGCGTATTTGCGGAAAACTCGGTTGAAATGCGGGATGGACTGGAACCCCGATGCGAACGCCACTTCACTGACCCGCGCGTGCGGGTTCGCCAGCAAATTCTTCGCCTTCTCGATTCGCACGCGGGAGACGTATTCGGTGAAGGTCATGCCGGTGGCCTTCTTGAACATCTTGCAGAAATAGAACGCGCTCAGATGCACGTATTCCGCCGCGCCACGCATCGTCACGTGGTCGGCGGAGCGATTCTTGACGTATTCCTTGGCGCGCGCCACCGGCACCGGCTCGTCGTGGCGCGCGGCGATGATGCAGCGGCTGCCAAACTCCGCCAGATGGTGCGCAAACAACGTCAGGAGCCGGATCATTGCCCGGAACTGCTCCTCGGTCACCACGCGCGTGTGGAAGTAAGCCTCCTCAAGTTGATGCAAATCCGTGTTCAGTCCCCATGCAATCAACTTCGCCGTCAGGTCCGTGAAATCCTGCTTCGTTGGTTGGCGGCGAAACACCTGCGCGCTCAGCAGCGTGGCGATATGCTGGCCGCCGATGACCACCGGGACCGCCACGTCCGTCAACCCGGCGAAACAGCGCACATGCTGCGGCGCGAGCTTCTTGCCGAGCTTCCTCATGGCCTCTTGCTGCGCCTTCAGGCACGCTTCGCAACCGCCCGCCAGACGCGAGATCTGCGCGCAAAACGGATTTTCTCCAGAGCCGAGACTATGCCGCTTGTCCGGCACGCCTTCCGGCACCAGCTTCAGTGGAAAACCGGTCGCCTCACGAAAGGCTTCCTCGTACTCGCGCACGATTTTCGATTGTGCGAGCGCTTCAAATGCGGCTGATTTCACACGACCAGCTTACGTCAGGAAACGGGTCTTCTCAAGCTGCGGCGTGTTAAAACACACCGCTATCTTGATCGGTGCAAAACTGCACCGCTTTTCCCATTACTTGACGTGTGCAGGAGCTTCCGCCGCGCCTCAGACGGCCATGATCGCCGCAATGGCGGCGACTTTGACGATGTCATCGGCGGAGCAACCGCGGGAGAGATCGTGTGCTGGCTTGGCCATGCCCTGCACTTGCGGGCCGAGAGCTTGAGCGCCGCCAAGGCGTTCGGTGATCTTGTAGGAGATGTTTCCCGCGTCAAGGTCCGGGAAGATGAGCACATTGGCCTTGCCGGCCACAGAGGAGCCTTTGGCCTTGCGCTCGCCAATGCTCGGGATGACGGCGGCGTCAAATTGCATTTCGCCATCGATGCACAGCTTCGGATCCATCTGCTTCGCCAGTTGCAGCGCCTTGATCACTTTTTCAGTGTCAGAGGACTTGGCGGAGCCTTTGGTGGAGTAGGAGAGCATGGCCACGCGCGGTTCTGTGCCGACGAGTTGTTTCCATGAGCGCGCGGAGGCAATGGCGATATCGGCCAGTTGCTCGGCCGTGGGCATTTCCACCATCCCGCAATCGGCATAAATCATCACGCCGTTCTCGCCGAACTTCGGATTGGGATGAACCATGATGAAGAAAGAGGAAACCGTCTTCAGCCCGGGCATGGCCTTGATGATTTGCAGCGCAGGCCGGAGGTTGTCGCCGGTGGTGTGCGTGGCGCCGGCCACGTAGCCGTCCACAATGCCTTCCTTGAGGAGCATCGTGCCGAAGTAGAGGTAATCCTTGATGAGTTGCTTCGCTTGATCGAGCGTCAACCCCTTGGCCTTGCGGTAGCCGTAGAGCTTTTCGGCGAGGGGAGCCGACAGCTTCTCGTCCAGCGGATTCATGATCTCGCAACCGGAAATATCAGTGCCCCATTTCTTGGCGTCGGCCTTGACCTGATCCGGCACGCCCACGAGCACCACACGGCAGATTTGTTCTTTGGCCAGCGTGGCTGCCGCCTGGAGCGTCCGCTCGTCTTCGGTTTCCGGCAGCACCACTTTTTTGTTCAGTTTCTTCGCGCGTACGAGGAGTTCTTCAGCAAAGCCCATGAGTTTATTCCTTTTTAAAATACGTTTTGTTGATTCAGATAATGTTGATGTTGATTGGGGATCGGAGTCCGGCCTTACGCAGGCTTGCAGAGGCGCACCGTCTCCTCTGCGATGACCAGTTCTTCATCCGTGGGGATGACGTAGACGCGGGCCGAACGGCCGTCGCAGGAAATCAGGGATTCCTTGCCGCTGCCTTGCTGGTTCCGCTGGGGATCCAGTTCGACGCCGAGAAATTCCAGGCCCTGACAGGTTTCCGATCGCACCTGCGCAGCATTTTCACCGATGCCTCCCGTGAAGGCCAGCACATCCAGGCCGCCGAGCGCGGCTGCATACGCCCCGATGTATTTCCTGAGACGGTAGCAGAACACATCCACCGCCAGGCGCGCCAGGGGATTGGTGGCGGCGTTTTCCAGCAAGACGCGCATGTCGTTGGACAGGCCACCGGAGAGTCCCAGCAGGCCGGATTTCTTCTGAAGCAAGTTGGTCACGTCCTTGACAGGGATTCCCTGGTCAACCAGATAGAACGGCAGCGAAGCGTCAATATCGCCGGGACGCGTGCCCATGACTAATCCGCCCAACGGCGTAAAACCCATTGACGTGTCAATGACCTTGCCGTCTTTGATCGCGGTGATGGAGCAGCCGTTGCCCAGATGCGCGGTGATGATCTTGGAGGATCCATTGTTCAAACCAGCGATGGCACGCGCGCGGGCATGCACGTAACGATGGCTGGTTCCATGAAAACCGTAACGCCGGATCTGATACTTCTTATAGAGTTCGCGCGGCAGCGGATACGTGTAGGCCACCGGCGGCATCGTTTGGTGAAACGCGGTGTCAAAAACGGCCACTTGCGGCACGCCGGGCAGAATCTCGCGGCAGGCCAGAATGCCCTTCAAGTTGGGCGGATTGTGGAGCGGCGCCAGCGAGCTTAGTTTGTCAATGGTGTGGATGGCCTTGTCGTCAACCAGCACGGAATCAGAATAGGCCTCGCCGCCATGCACCACCCGATGGCCCACCGCTTTGATGTCCGCAAGCGATTGAAGGATGTTTAGCTCAGGACTGGTCAGCAGTTGAACCATCTGGTTCAGGGCGAACACGTGATTAGGCAGTTCCAGCTTGCGGCTGATCTTCTTGCCGTCGACGGTGACGTGAATGGTGCTGTGAGGCTCGCCAATGCGTTCAATCAAGCCTTTACACAACACCTTTTCTCCATCGGTCTGGCGCACTTGGAACTTGACAGAGGAAGAACCACTGTTGAGCACGAGAATAATCATGGGAAACCAATCATGGATACCGCCCGGCCACGGTTCTTGAAGACAAGCCAACAGCCCCGCGTTCTCGCGGGGAAAACCGACTGTTGCAACGTGTGATCCGAACGAAACTTAACATTTATTTCTGAGTGTGCGAATGCGGCCAATTCTGGTCAAACCAATTCGTGACCGTTCAGGGACGCAATGGCGTTGGGAAACTCACCCGTCGCCATCTGGCGCGTGCCGCAAGCGCGCGTCCTACGCGAACACACTCTGTGGGGCGCTTTCGGCCTGGCTGAAAGCACGCCCGCAGTCTTCATGAGTGCGCAAAAAAACGACCACGCCCATCCTAGACAGTTGGTTGTCCGCCGCAACCAAAAAAACCCCGCCAATCGCCGTACGTAACAATTATAGTTGAATTGCGGTGCGGACTTCGGCTAGGTTCGCGCCCCTAAACTGAACCAGGAGACTTATCAAATGGCAGACAAAACAAAAAAATATCAGGACAACGTCCCCGGGAAGTTCTACGTGGACGACCAATGCATTGACTGTGACCTTTGCCGCGAGACGGCACCCGACCATTTCACGCGAAACGAAAACGGCGGTTACTCCTTCGTTTCCAAGCAGCCCGCCACACCGGAAGAAGAAGCCCGGTGCAAAGAAGCCATGGAAGGCTGCCCCGTGGAAGCCATCGGCAGCGACGGCGCGTAGTCGCCTGTCCCATTTGTCCGACAACGCCCTCCGCGAGTCCCGCGGGGGGCGTTGTGTTTTTACCCTCAAGGGGCTTTGGCATGCAGGGTTACCGGATCTTGATGTCGCGGGTGTGCTTGCCGAGACGGAACTGTGCCTCTTCGAGACTGGTGATGCGCCGGTCGCCAAGGAAGAGGCCGTCCACGGTAACGCCGGAAACCACATGCTCCTCACTATAGCCCACGAAGTTCGAGGGAGGCATGCGGTCGGCATGGATGCGGATGTTGCGTAGCGTGATGTCGTAGATATAACCGCGACGCTCAAGCCCTTCCGAGTATTCCGCGTGTTTTTGTATGTTCAAGCAAATCGCCAGCGGCATGTATTTGCTCTTCGGGTCAGCAACGAACCGGGCCTCGTCGTTTTTCTGGATGGTCGGACGCTGGATGACGGGGTCGTACTCGATGCGGATGTCCTCAAAACGGACATCGTGCACCCTGCCATAATCGACATTCATGATGTCGATGGCGGGACCGGTTACGTGAATGATGTCGCAGTTGCGGAAAACGATCCGGCGCAGATGCTCAGCACGTGTTTCAGCTCCAATCTCAAGGCCTTTCCCCCAATCGTTCCACACCACGCAGTTTTCAAAGATAATGTCCTCGCAGGTGTCGTTGACATAACCGCTATGACCCTTCGCGCAGAGTGAATCGTCATAGGTTCGCACGAAACAGCCGGCGACAAGCGCTTTGCGGCAGTTGTGGAGGTCTATGCCGTCGGTGTTGTAACGCCAACAACCGATGGTCTTGCAGTTATTGATCTTGATATTGTCGCATCCGAAAAGGGCGACGTTGTAGCACAGCGAGTCGCGGATGGTGATCCCTTCCATCTCGATGTCGGTGGAGTTGATGAGGTGGATCGTGTGCCTGCGGCGGCTGTTGTGGACGTCAACGGAACCGTCCCCGAGTTTGGCAACTTTGAAGAGGAGTTCCTCGACGTTTTCGCTGTTATCAAGGATGCCGCGGCCAAGGATCCGAACGCGATGAACACGATCCCCGTGGATGCTGCCGTAGACGACGGCTCCCTCATCGATGTAGACCGTCTCATCGTCCTTCAGTTGCAGAACGCCGACGTGATGGACACCCGCGCCAAAATAGCGGATCCCTTTTGCATTGGGTGAAACGCTGTAGTTCATGGGCGGGTCGACGAAGAGATGCAGCGCGTTGTGACGCCCGTCCAACTCGACCGAGTAGCCGCCCGTATGAGGAAGGGTGAAGGTGATTGTGCCGTCCTTTACCGTTGGAGTGACCTTTGCCGAGAGAGGACGGATGGTGCAAACCGAGAAGGCCCGACCGGGAGTGTATCGGAAGGCGATCGGACCATCCCCCGCCAGGCGCGCAAAATAGGCGACCTCGCGCTGGTCGGTTGTGCGCTGATGACCTGGCCAGCGCCTGTTGTAGGGATAGGCGGAAACATAGCACTGCGAGACGGGCAGCGGCTGTCCGTCTGCAGTAATGGAAATGGGAGCGGCAACCTCGCCTTGAGGAAGCGGATAGATCTTCACGGACGTGGCCTTGTAACTCGCGACGGGGCGGACTGATTCCGGGGCGGGTTGAGCGCCGATGCAACAACACGCAACGAGCAGACACAATGCGGAAACCCTTTTCGCCATCCACCTCCAGTGGATGTGCCCACCGAGTGCAGCACGTGGTTGTTCTTCACCCCATTGGGCCAAGGTCGAATCAGGGGCATATCTTTTCATTCGATATTTCTCCATTCACTCATCACAACGTCTTCAACAGCACGATGTTGTGCACACAGGGTTTCCAGACTGCATTCGTCGGTGCAGTCCATGCCGCGATCCGTCAGAAGCCATTGGCGAAAGCGTGTGGTCCTCGCAACACGCCGAGGGTCATGTCGCTCTGGACTTGCCGTAACTGTCGGCCATAAGCATGGCGGAGAGGACTTTCTCCGGGGTGATGACGCCGGCTTCGTGATGGATGCCCTCAGTCGGGGCGCAGGCTTTTTCAGCCACTTTCTTCATCCGATTCCGCTCCGGGTTCTTGATGCCGATATCGGCCAAAGTAGTGGGCAAACCAACCTTCTCGCAGAACCCATACACCTCATCGATTTCCGTCGGTGAAGCATCGGTAAGGAACAGACCGGACAATGCGCCGAAGGCCACCTTTTCTCCGTGATAGAAGGCATGGGTCTCATCCAAGGCTGTCAGGCCGTTGTGGATGGAGTGGGCCGATGCCAATCCCGAACTCTCAAACCCGATCCCGCTCAGGAGGATATTGGCTTCGATGATATGGTCCAGCGCTGGCGTCACCAGTTGTTTCTCACAGGCAATCTTCGCGGCGACGCCGTAAGCCAGCAACGTGTCATAGCAGAGCTTGGCGATATGGACCGCAGTCAAGGTGCCAAGCCCGCCACATTCATTGCGGGACTGTGTGTTCTTGCAGGACCGTCCTTCGAACCAAGTGGACAAGGCATCGCCCATTCCCGCCACAAGAAAACGGCTGGGTGCGTGGGCAATGATGTGGGTATCCACCAGCACAACCTGCGGATTCAATTTTTGGTAGGCGACGGACTGAAACACTCCGCCATCGGAATAAATGACAGCACAACCGCTGCACGGGGCGTCGGTGGAAGCAATCGTCGGGACAACAATAACCGGGATTCCAGTCCGGTCCGCAGTGATTTTGGCCGTATCAATCGTTTTTCCACCACCCATGCCGATGATGACGTCCACCTTCTCACGAGCGACAAGTTTCGTCAGACGGCCCAATTCCTTCTCGCAGCATTCTCCATTGAAACGGTCGGTCAGGATTGGGTTCTCCTTCCACGCTTTCGCGTACTGAGGGAGTATTTTTTCCATGCCCGAGGGAGAAGCCAGAATCAACCCCTTCCGTCCCAACAAACTGATCAATTGCGGCAGTTCGCTCAGAGCGCCTTCGCCCTGGATGTATTTCCCTGGAAAAACGGCTTTTAGAAACATTTTACATTCCTCTGTTCTGTTGTTTGCGAGTCGTCTCGGCTTGAGCCTGTTCAGCACGTGCAGACGGCGGTTAAAAAGCGCAACACCGATGTTCGCTTGATACTGCAACCATCTGAGGGCGTCAAGGACAAGGCTGGCAGGAAGCGACCTTCATGGGCGAAGCGTAGCTCTGATAGCGTGCATCCATTTGAGCGTCCTTCGCGTTTCCATCATGAATGCACACCCGGAATTTCAAATGGAACCGATCCTGGGGAAGCTTGTCAGGGGGGTGATGCACCACGGTCATCTGGGGAGCCACAGCGACTTCCCCCCACATGCCGGGGTATTCCGGATTCTGCGGATGATCGAACAGGCATATCCCGTTGATGCCCTTGCCAACCTTCCCGGCGCAGTCCACCCACTTGGCACGCTTGCGTTGAACCTCCTGCCGCCCGATCTTGCCTTCTGAATTCTCAACGTGGCCTTCCTTGGGAATGTTCATGGATGGCGCGAGCCGGGCTACCAGCATGAATGGTTTCTTCCCAACATCCAGAGGTTTCGTGGTTTCAAATGACAGGTCCAGAAACCGCGCGCCGTTGTCAGCGAACCAAATTCGAGACACCCGCTTCTCATCCAGGATTTTATCCCCGTTGCCTTTCACGTAGATGATCTCTTCCACAAACTCCGCATAAACAGGACCCTCCGTCAGACGGACAAACCGCTGATGCAGCATCTTGCCACACGGTCCATAGGGTGGCTCGTCCCAGTCCGACCAGATGTTGGCAGAACCACCTTCCCCATGGCCTCCATAGGCCAGATACAAGCCCGTGTGATGCGGATGATCTCCTCCCCCTGCCCCACGAACAACAGACCCAGCCGACCCATTCACGGGCCAGAAATAGGGTTTCCAGACTCCCAAAA
>JBAZIR010000063.1:0-20224 GCA_041651735.1 Verrucomicrobiia bacterium
CCTCAGACGCACAGCCGGCTACGGCGTTTGAGGGCATGTTGGAGCGCTTCGCGGACGGCTTCGACGCGCGGCGGCAATTCGACGGGCCGGTTTGCATGGCGGCTGGGGAACTCAAGCTGCCGCTCGTGGTAGCGCACCTTGAACTCGGTGAACTTCAGCCCGTGCGCGGTGGAGATGACGACCACCTTCTCGGAGCGGTCAATCTGTCCGCGTTTCACCAGCTTGATGAGCGCGGCCAGCGCCACGCCGGTGTGCGGGCAGTTGAACATGCCCATCCTGTCGCCAAGCTCGGCGGCATTGGCCAGTTCCGACTCGGTGGCGTGCTCGACGATGCCGTCGAACTGTTTCAACGTCCGGATCGCTTTCTCGATGCTGACGGGGTTGCCGATCTGGATGGCGCTGGCGAGCGTCTTGCCGGCCTGCATCGGCTCGAACGACTTGAACTTCTTTCTGTAGGAACGATAGAGCGGATTGGCGCGCTGGGCCTGGGCGACGACGATGCGCGGGAGCTTGCTGATGAGACCGAGGTCGCGCATCATGAGCAAACCTTTGCCGAGGGCGGAGACGTTGCCGAGGTTGCCGCCGGGGATGATGAACACATCCGGCACATGCCAGTCGAACTGTTGCACCACCTCGATGCCGACGGTTTTCTGGCCCTCGACGCGGAGCGAGTTCATGGAGTTGGCAAGGTAGATCGTCTCATCCTTGGTGATTTCCTGGACGACCTTCATGCAGCCGTCGAAGTCGGTGTCGAGCGACAACACGAGCGCGTCGTTGGCGATCGGCTGGACAAGCTGGGCGATGGAGATTTTTCCCTTCGGCAGCAGGACGATGGAGGGGATGCCGGCGGCTGCGCAATACGCCGCCAGCGCCGCCGAGGTGTCGCCGGTGGAGGCGCACGCCACGGCCTTGATCGGCGCGCCTTCAGCGATCATCTGCTTTACCTGCGAGACCAGGACGGTCATGCCGAGGTCCTTAAACGACCCGCTGTGAGTGTTGCCGCAAAGCTTGACCCAGAGGTTGTCCAGTCCCACGAGCTTGCCGAACCGCTCGGCCCAGAAAAGGTTGGTGCCGCCCTCGTAAAGAGAGACGATGTTGTCGTCGGCGATTTCCGGGAGCACCCATTCTTTTTTGCCCCAGATGCCGGAGCCAAAGGGCCACTGCGTGGTCTTATACCGCGCCTCAAAGAGTTTCTTCCACGCTGTGGCGCTGCGGCGGGCGAGTTGTTTTGTGTCGTGTTGCACCTCCAGCAGGGAGTGGCATTGCTTGCAGTTATAGATGATGGAATTGAGCGGATACGTTGCTCCGCATTCCGGATTGATGCACTGAAACCAAGCTCGATATGACATGACGTTTTTCTCCAAAAATGTGCCGCCGATTCTGCCACAGGCCGGCGGTCGCTGGCGACGCCTTATGTAACCACAGGGGAATTTTCTCGTCAAACATCGTCGTTTTCGTCAAAGTGTTGCGAAGCAAACATGGCCACACGGTTCTGCAAATCATGAAACGATTCTTGGCGATGCTGATAGTGGTGCTGGGCGCTGTTCAGGCGTTCGCGGCCGACACGAATGGCGCCGCGCCGGCGTTGGTGGGCGGTTGGGATTGGATGCCGGAGCCGCCGGGCAAGCTGGTGCCTGTAGGCGATCTGCCTCTCGGCATGGCACAATCGGCGGATGGCCGCTGGGTGGTGATCTCGCACGGCGGCACGGGCCAGCAGTCGCTCTGGTTGTTTGACGCGACAACGGGCAAGGCGTTTCCCATTGCCACGGCTGGCAACAACGATGCGTTTTTCTTCGGCGTCGCGATGTCGCCGGACGGCCGGCGCGTCTTCTCCTCCGGCGGCGCGGCCAATACGATCAATGTCCATGACCTCGGCAATTGGTGGCAGGAAGCGCGGCTGGCGCGTTTCAGTTTTGGTCCGCCGGGCGCGCCATTCTTCCCGGCGGGCATCGCGCTGACACCGGACGGAAAGACGCTTTGTGTCGCCAACCTCCTCGCCGACCAGCTTGCGCTCCTTGACGTGCGCGATCCCGCACAGCCGAAATCCACCTCGTCCATCCGTGTCGGCTCGCGGCCTTTCGCGGTTCTACTGGACAAGGCCGGCCAGCATGCCTATGTGGCGCACTGGGGTGAACCGACTGTCGGCATTGTGGACCTGCAGACGAAACAGTTGATCGGCAGCGTGAAGGTGGGCGACCAGCCGATGGCGCTTGCGCTGTCGCCGGATGAGAAGTTGCTTTACGTTGCCTGTTCAGGCAGCGACGAGGTGGCGGTTGTGAATGTCGTTACGCGCAAGCGGCTCGCAGACATCGAACTGGGCGGCAGCAACAAGGGCGCGCAACCGTGCCGGCCGCAGGCGATGGCGATCTCGCGTGACGGCAAACAGCTCTTCGTAGCCAGCGCTCTCTACCATGACCTGCTTGTGGTGGACACCGCGCGCCGCAAAGTGGCTGGCATGATTCCCACAGGCTGGTGCCCAACCGCGGTTTCCATGGCGCCCAGCGGCGACAAGCTCTACATCGCCAGTGCGCGCGATTTGGGCCACATGCCGGCCGAGAATGTTTACACCAAGCGTGTCGGTCATGGTCTTTTACAGGTTCTGCCGCTGCCGGATGAACAAGAATTGCAGCACCAAAGCCGGCGCATTTGCGAAGCCTACGACTACGACCAGCGCGCCGGCCACCGCGTGCGCACGGTTGTTCCTGCCGAACAAACAATCCCGCGCCGCATCGGGCAGCCGTCATCGATTCACAACGTCATCATGATCGTTCAGAGTCGAACCAGTTTCGACAGCGTTTTTGGCGACGTGTCGAGAGCCGCGGCGGATCCATGGTTCTGTTATTTCGGCCGCGAAATCACCGCCAACTTGCACGCGCTGACGGTCAATTTCGCGCTCTGCGATAATTTCTACCTCGATGGCCCGATGCTCGCCGGCAACGCTCGTTCGTTTTTCGGCGGCATGGGCGGCGTGCGTCCCCGCCAGTCGTGGTGGCCGGTCGACGAAACGAAAAAGACGACAAGTTCGTCCAAATCCACCACCAGCAAATCCTCCGGCGGCTACGGCAGCAGCAAGCAGCGTGTGGATCCAGCCGACGCCGGCACGGGGCCTTTGCTGTGGCCAACCACGGCGACGTTGTGGAACCTGGTGGGGCAGGCCGGATTGAATCGCCGCGCCTATGGCCAGTTTGCGCAAACCGAACTCTACAAGGGCTCCTCATGCACTAATTGGCCCGATGGCATCGGTACGGCCATGGACGTCAAACGGTGCGAAGTGTTTCTCAAGGACCTCGAACGAATTCAAAAGCAGAGCACACTGCCGCGGTTCGTCGTGGTTTCTTTGCCCAACAACCAGACGGTCGGCACCGCGCGCGGCGCCGGCAGTCCGCGCGCCCTGGTCTGCGAGAACGACGTCGCCATCGGCCGCATCGTCAGCGCCGTATCACGCAGCAAGTTCTGGAACCAGACATTGATCCTGATTCTGCCGGCTCAGGGTGGCGGCTTTGATCATCTGGACTCGCACCGCGCGCCTCTGTTGGTTGTCAGCCCCTATGCCCGGCGTGGCGCGGTGGTATCGCGTTGTTACGACGGCCCGTCGGTGATTCGCACCATCGAACACGTGCTCGGTCTCGTGCCCACGAGCATCTACGATCTGGCCGCTGTGCCGATGTGGGATGCGTTTACGTCGCAAGCCAACCCTCGCATCCACAGGATCATCCCGGTATCCTACGACATCGGTGAGAGGAACCCGCCCAACGCTTTCGGTCAATCAGAGTCCGGCGGTCTGAGCCTCGGCCAACTCTCCGACGACCGTGCTGCCGCCCTGAATCGCTTGCTCTGGATCTACCTCCACGGTCCCGATGTTGCGCCGCCCGCGCCCGTCAATCATCGGCGAACGGTGACCCGCTAGCGATCGCTTCCACTGTTGTTCTCGTTGGGTGTTTGTAGTGCCTTGTCACCAATAGCTTGGGCGATTACTTGGCTTTGAATATTGTCGTAGGTGCTCGTTGTTTTGGCGCCGGCAGTCTTTCCAACCACCATGGACACAATGGCAACCAGGGCCACCAGTATCCATATTCCGCTAGCGACGTCCCTGCCTGTTTTGTTTGCGGCGGGACGAGGTTTTTGGCAGTGCGAAAAACCGTGCAAAATGCTTGCTTGACGCGGAGGCGTTTTCAGTGGCTAATACGCGGCTCTGATTACTACAAATAGAATGAACGTAAGCGAGACAGTTGAAATCAAGTTGCGCAAAGGCGAGCCGGTGGAGCGGGCATTGCGAAGGTTGCGCGAGAAGTTGAAAATGGAAGGCGTGCTGGACGAGATGAAAAAGCAGCGCTTCTATGAGAAGCCCAGCGACAAACGCCGCCGCCGCCGTGCACGCGCCGCCTATAACACCCGGCGCCAGCAACGGCTTTCTGCTTAATTTCTGTTGTTTTCTTCCAATATGAGCCAGCCGGCTCCAGTCCCGTCGGTTACGCCGACGGGGAAATGTGGTTTTGTTGTGCTCGCTGGTCGCCCAAACGCTGGCAAGAGCACATTGCTCAACGCCTTGGTCGGCACGAAGGTGGCCATCACCAGTCCCCGTCCCCAGACCACGCGCTACTTGATCCGCGGCGTTGTCCACCGTCCCGAAGGCCAGGCCGTGCTTGTGGACACGCCCGGAGTGTTCATGAAGGTCAGCAACAAGCTGACCGAGCGCGTCAACCAGCGGCTCAATGAGGCGCTGGAGGGCATCGACCTCGTCGTGCATGTAGCCGACCCGACGCGCGCTGCAGGCCCGGAGGAAAGAGCCGTGGAGCACCTCATCCTCAAGGTGCCGAAACCGAGAATTCTTGCCATTAACAAGATGGACCTCGCCGACAAGCCCTATCTGGAGGATTGCCGTGCGCTGGCGCCGCGCTATGACGCGGTCGTGGAGGTTTCCGCTTGGAACGGCAAGGGCGTGCCGCAGCTGGCGGACGAAATTTTCAAGCGCCTGCCGACGGGGCCATTATTCTACGAGAAGTTCCAGGTCACTGACATGACCAACGAACAGTGGATGTCGGAGCTGATTCGCGAGAAAGTGTTCCTCCATACCGTCGAAGAACTGCCCTATCACTGCGCCGTCGAGATCGAGGAGGCCACCGACCGTCCGCGGCGGGACAAGCGCGCGCCCGCCACCATCTATATCAAGGCCAACATCATCACCAGCGCGGAGCGTTACCGTCCCATGCTGCTCGGCGAAGGCGGCCGCCGCATCCGTTCCATCGGCCAGGCCGCGCGCAAGGAACTGGAAGTGGCGATGAACAAGAAGGTCTTCCTCGAACTCTTCGTGAAGGTGGACGATCGTTGGATGGAGCGGTTCGAGTAGGACGATGTTCGCGGGGCCGTGCGCCGGCGGGATGGAGTGTCTCGACATGAAAGCGACGAAATCGGTGTTCACAGTTCTTCTGGCCGCAGCGTTATTCTCACTCGCCTCGCTGCGTCCGGCCATCAGCGCGGAGACCGTCGCGCTGCCGGACCTCACCGTCGAACTCGCCGGAACCAACCGCTGTAACGGCTTGACTGTGCCCTCCGGCGGTGACGGCGTGAATATTCCCGTGACGGCCGGCGGTCAACCGGTCCGCCGCATCGCCGGCGAGCGGTCCCACTACCTCTACGTGCGCATTGACCACCCGGCCTACGCCAACGGTCCGCGCGATCTGTATGTCATCGTCGAGGTCTGTAACGACGCATTTACATGGCTGCGGCTGCAATACGACAAGGCACCCACGGCTGGAGATACTGCCGACAAATACGCTCACTGTGCCGACAGTGTCTTGTTGAACGGCGCCGGAGGGTGGAGGCGCGGTGTTTTCCACCTGCCCGCCGCGCGGCTGGGCCATGGACAGAACGGCAACACGGATTTCCGCCTCTGTGCGCAAAATCTGGCCGTGCGCCGGATCACCGTCACGCCGCGCCAGCCTGATGATTACAAAGCCAACCAATCAATAGATGCCGCCTCGCTGGACGCACTGCGGGTTGAGCGGCCGGCTGGCATGGAGTTGACGTTCGGCAACGACGCCACTCCCGCCGATGCGGCGCTATTCAAAGCCCTCAGCGTCACCAGCGTCGAGAGCTACGTGGACTGGGCCGGCGTTGAGCCGGAGGAGGGCAGGTGGGACTGGAGCAAATGGGACCGGCAAGTGGCGACACTGAAAGCCGCCGGGCTGAAGTGGGTGCCATTTCTCATTGCCGGCCCTGCCTACGCGACGCCCCTATGGTTCCAGCGCGGCTCTCACTCGCACGTTTACCGTTGTCTCGAACATGGCCGCGACAGCAAGGTGCAGAGCCTCTTCAATCCCGATTGGCCGCACTACGTCGAGCGGTTCGTGAAAGCGTTTGCGGCCCGTTACCGCGATGCCGGCGTTATCGAGTCGGTGCTGCTTGGCGTTACCGGCATCTACGGCGAGAGCATCTATCCCTCAGGTCCCGAAGGTGGTTGGACCGCGCGGTTGACGGGCGATTATCACAATCACGGCGGCTGGTGGGCGGGCGACGAGTTCGCCGTCGCGGCGTTTCGCGCGGCGATGAAGAAGAAATATGGCGGCATTGCCGCGCTCAACAAGGCATGGGGTACGAGCCACGCAAGCTTCGCCGACGTGACGACGTTCCTGCCTGATAAAGCGCCCTCGGATCGCGCGCTCGCCGATTTCGCCGAGTGGTATCAGCAGGCAATGACCGACTGGTCCGCACTCTGGGTGCGCGCCACGCGCCGGGCCATGCCGAAGGCGGAGATTTACCTCTGCACCGGCGGTGACGGCAGCCCGTTCCTTGGCGCGGATTTCACCGCGCAGACCAAAGCCATCGCTCCATTCGACGCGGGCGTGCGCATCACTAACGAGGGCAGCGACTACGCCGCCAACTTCACCATCACCCGCGAGGTGGCCACCGCCACCCGGCACTACCGCACGTTTTGCGGCTTCGAGCCGGCCAGCGGCGTCAACGCCACCGGCGTCGTCGCCCGCATCTACAACGCCACCGCCTCCGGCGCGCGGCAGTTGCACTACTACACAAACAACGTTCTCGACAACGCCGCCGGCCTGCGGAATTTTCGCGCCAACGCCGCCCATCTCGTGCCGCGCCAGCCGCGCGTGGACGCCGCGCTCTACGTGCCGCGCGAGACGTGGGCGCTCGCACAGGATTCTGTCCGTCGCTGGTATGCCGTCGCCCGCGACCTGCGCGACCTCGTGGATGTGGATTTCGTCACGCGGCTGACTGTTGCGGATGGTTCACTGCAACGCCATCGCCTGCTGGTGCTGGCTGAAGCGCCGGTGCTCGAACCGGGCGCAGCCGCGGCCATTGAGAAATGGGTGCGGCGCGGTGGTGTTCTCATCGCAGCGACCCGCGCAGGCGAAACCCTTGGGGGCCGCCTTTATGACAACCAGGAGTGGCGTGCAAGGATGCTGGCCGATGCCGGAGATTGCGCGGGCTTGTTGAAGCCCGCCCTTGGTGGCGACGCGCCGGCGCGGTGGGTGCTTGATGTCGGTGGCGAAGGCGACGATCAATGGATCTTCGGCGATTGGCACGGCCGCGAACGCATATCGGCGAACGCAACGATGCGGTGGACCGGCGCGCGCGCGGGCGCTTATCTGCCAGTAAAGCCCGGCGTCAGCCACACGTTGCGGTTCACGATCGGCGTGCAGAGCCGCGCCATCGCTGCCGACGGCAATGAAGTGCGCGTCAACGGCCGCGTCATCGGGCGAAACACGAAGGCTGGCTCACAGACCCTTGACCTGATTGTGCCTGCCGACGCGCTTGGCGGCGAGGCGGTCGCTTCCCTCGAAATCGCCGTGAAGACATGGAAACCCTCCGATCACGGTTCACACGACTCGCGCTCTCTCGGCATCAGCGTCAGCCGCATCGAACTCATTCGCGCCGGCGCCGAGTCAACTGCGCCCGCCGCCACGTCATTGCGTCTGGCACTCGACAAGCAGCGGCTCGCGCCTCTCGCACGCCGCGTTGGCAAGGGTTGGACCATTTTCCTGCCGGGGCTTGCGGACAACGAGAAGTCGCTGGCGGGCGTATTGGCGGAGTTGCTTGGACGGACGCCGGCCTTCCTGCCGGGCGTCGCGCCCCTCGCGCCCGCCGATGGCCGCATGGACGGCAAGTTTGCCACCATGACTGCCGACGGCCTGCTCTGGTATGACCCAGCCGCCGCGAGCATCAAGTAGAGTCCTCGCGCTCGGGGGGCTAAGAGCGCAGTATTGTTACCGGCGGCCTTGGGGAGCCTGCCGCAACTCCAGTCGCATCCCGTCATAGGGCAGGATGATTCCTTCGCGTGCCAGCTTCGGCGCCAGAAGATCATGCGGCTCGCACCAATTGAGGCTCATGTGTGTGACGCAAAAGGGCGCGCCCGGCTTGAGGATGTTCCTCTTGGCGAGAATCTGCTTTACCTGTCGCACGTGCGGCAAGTTCAAGTGGGCGGTCTGGCAATCCGGTATGGTATCGGGACACTCCATCTCGCCGAAAGTCGCCTCGACGATGGCGCAATCCAGCTTTTCCGTCTTCAGCGCATTGAACGTCCCCATCGGGAGCCATGCGGTGTCTGTGGCATAGAACAAGGATTTGTCCCCGCGCCTCATCACATAGAGGAGCGCCTGCTCCTTGGGGAGGTGGTTGGCGGGCAGCGCCTTGCATTGCCATTCCCCGGCCACAAACTCCTGATAAGGTTTGAGTTCCTGCAACACCAGATCCGGCTTCGTGCTGAGACTCTCCAGATGAACCCTGATTTTTTTCATCGCCTCGGCGTCGCCCAAGACAACCAGCCGCCCTTTTTTCTCCTGCGCCAATCCGGCAATGGCCTGCGGATCGCAGTGATCGCCGTGCGAATGCGTGATGAATAGATAATCCACGGCCGTGGGCGCAATGCCCGCCGCCTGCAGCCCCGCGCGTCCCGTCGCGGAATAGTCGATCACCACATTCGGGGGAACAAAGAGTGCAGCGTTGCGCCGCTCATTCTTGCCGCCATGTTCCCTGATATACCGGCAGTTCTGATTCTTCCCCGTCCTGGGGCTGGCGATGTCTGACGCGCCCGTGCCGAGGAAAATGATGAAGGAACCGGCATCACCGCTGTAACTCGCGGCGGGCGTGAGTGTCGCAAGCAGGAAAAACGTTGCAGCACTGGTGATCACGCCGGCAACACAGCGTGGAACAATGGCAGACGGACGTTGAAAGATCATGCGCGCATGTTTTTCGGAGCGCGCCGCGAAGTCAAGCCTTGCCGCCTGCCAGCCAGACTTGGACCGACCCCTCTTTCGCTACTGGGATGGCTTCAGGTGTGGGAGCGTTGATTCTGATCGGTGCCGCAGTAGTATTCGCAATGCCAACTGAGGAGCCAAGCTTGTGGCTTCTCGCTGTACCATGGTTTCTTTTGCCCCTATACTGAGGCGACACTCGGATAATTTAGCGTGAACCCCAAAATCATACCTCCCCTGTCAGTTGTGCGATTGGTGCGGGCCGACGAAGAGACGCCGTGCTGGAAAGACCAGGTGGGAAAAGAATATCGGATTGGATACTACAGTAGACAAGACGGGTTAGACACAATCTGGTTAGTCGATCGCGATGGAGTCTATGCTGAAACGACCGGCCGAGATTACCTGCTCAAATACTTCAAGATTCTATCGATTTCTGATGAAACTGATTACTTCGGGGACGACCGACCGATTATAAAGCCATTGTGACGGAGAAAATAGGGGTCGCATTTTTGAATTTTATATTTGGCTGACGCGAGAAGGCGATGGCGGTAACGTCGCAGGCATGGCACGGCCGTTGAGGATCGAAATGGCGGGCGGGTGGTATCATGTCGTCGCCCGGGGCAATGAACGCAAGCGGGTGTTCCGCGACGAAAAGGATCGGTTGCGGTTCCTGGAGTTGTTGGAGGATATGGTTTGCTTTAAGACCTGATCCCTCTTCGCTGAAAAGGAAACAAGATACGGGAAGTGGATGTCGGCGGGAATCAAATATGGCTACGCGGCCCAAAGAACAAAAAATGAACACTAATACATTTCCCTACCAAGGACTTGAGGGAGTTCCTGCTTGGACTGTTATTGAGCAAGCAATTGAGAATCTTGTTCGGAATAGAGATTTGATAGAGCATACAGATCGACGCTACGTTGTAGGTTTCTTGATCAAGAGCTTGAACGAGAAAGGGATGTTGACGACGCAGGCTGTTTCGAAATAGGGCCGCAAAAGACGGGTGTAGAGAGGGTAAGAAACATTATTCGGGAAATTGGGGGCAGGTCTCAACGTCAGGCATGTCGCTTGACCTGAAATGAGCGTTGGCAGATTCTTGCAGGCATGGCACAACCGTTGAAAATCGAAATGGCGGGCAAATATGGGTCGCCTCTTTAGGTTCAATGTACGTTTGACGCGAGAAGGCAATGGGAGCAACGCCGCTGGGTATGGCACGATCTTCAGAAATCGAGATGGCCGACGATTGGTGCCATGTGACGGCGCACGGCAAGGCACTGCGGCTGGCGGGGCGAGTGGCTGAGGATAAAGTGTTACAGAAGGCGATGGCGGAGGTGATGAAGAAGATGTCTGATGTTGAGACCTGAAGCTCAAGACGTAAACTTGCTCGGTCAAAAGGAAGAGGCAATTCAGTAGATAACTCTCGAATCTTATCTCGCAAGGAGAATTTGCAAAAAGGGAACAAGCTCGAATGAGTATGCCAAAGAAAAACTGTAGCGGGTCTGTCATCATTTGCAGTCATGCAGCGTCTGGCAAGTACCCCATCGTGCTGGCAGAGCGATCCGAGCCTGATGAGGCAGTGGATACTGGGTGGCAATTCGTTTGCGGCGAAATGCCGCACGAGAGTGCAGAAGATGCAAAGGTTTGGGCACTCGATGAAGTTTTGAAACTAGAACCCGCGTTGAAGGAATTAATCGCTCTGCCGCCTGGGACGCGATTAGTGCGCAAGGATCGGCTGTCACCGTGGAAAAGAGAGCATCACCATTAAAGGCATAGAACCGAGAACACATCTTTGAACGTGATGGCTGATTGATGTTACGTTTCAACATCAGACAAAGCCGCTTCGGCCGCGCAATTGGAGTCAGGTCTCAACGTCAGGCATGTCGCTTGACCTGAAGCGGACGTCGGCACATTCTCGCAGGCATGGTACGACCGTTGAGGATCGAAATGGCGGGCGGATGGTATCACGTCACCGCCCGGGGCAATGACCGCAAGCGGGTATTCCGCGACGAAAAGGATCGGTAGCGATTCCTGGAGTTGTTGGAGGAATGTGTTTGTTGTTGAGATATGACCCGGATTCTGGAGACTTGTGTGCGCATCATTTTACAACCCAATGACGCTCTGCCTTCGACCATTTACGAAAATGAAAAACACTGTGTGTTGTATTCTGTTGTTGGTCCTGCCGCGTGTGGTGCTTGCCCAGGAGGGAACGAGCGTAAACACGGTTGCGATCAAATTTGCAAACGAACGTGTTCCGACCGGGGGCGCGGGAATCGGCGGATGCATGGATGTGATTCGCGAGGGTGGACACCTGTATGCACTCCAAGGGCGGAGCCTGATGATCCTATCGCTGGAGAATCCCGCCGAACCGAAGGTGGTTGGGAAACTGGAGGACGTGGGGAATCTTCGGCAGATCGTCATTCGCGGCAAGGCGGCGTTCATTACCGCGAGGGAAGATGGATTGTTCGTGGTCGATGTCTCCGACCCGGCCCAGCCGAAAATTATCGCCCGCTACGACACGATTGAATTCGCGACGGGAATCGCCCTTGCCGACCATTTTGCGTTCATCGCCTGCCGGTGGTTCGGCGTGGAAATCATCGATGTCTCGGACGCAAAGAATCCCAAACATGTTTCGATCATGCGCGTGGGCGAGGCACAATCGTGTGAAGTCAGCGACGGTTATCTCTACGCAGGGGCGTGGGGGGAACGGCGCGTGGCGATTTGCGATGTTCGCAATCCGGCAGCGCCGAAGCAGGTTGCGACCGTCAAGCTGGATGGACGCGGCGACGGAATCTGCGTTCGCAATGGCATCCTGTATGCCGCGATGGGGCATCATCGCCCTGGGGCGGATTTGCATATCGAAGATCCGGGATACGGGGCCGGCAACGGCATGGACATCTACGATGTCTCCGACCCCGTTCATCCGAAGCACCTGTCGCGAGTGAAGTTCGATTGGCGGTTCTATTTCGGATGGCCGGACACGTGGCGGGTGAAACTGTCGTATCCATACGCGTATCTGTATCACACCTACAACGGAGTGTTCATCCTGGACGTTTCCAACCCCAGAAACCCCAAGGAAGTGGCGCAGATCCGCATTCCCCTGTATCCCGGCGACAAGGGATTCCGCAAACTGAACATGGAATCCAAGAACGGTCTGCGACGGCCGATTCTGCCGTTTGACCCAACAAAGAAGATCTACAGCCCGGTTTGCGGTTTGGTTGCGACCGACGGCTATTTGTATTTCACCGGCCTATATTCTGACTTGCACATGTTCCACGACAAACAGCTTGCCAAGGCGGAAACAGGAAGTGGAGGGCAGACGGAGAAACGACTGAAAATCGAAGGCGATTTCCACCAATTGGATCTGGACGCGATGCGAAAGGCGGCGAAGCCTCTCGCAACCGACGTGAAACACTATCGTCCCGGCGGACAGGTTTACGCGGCCGTCGAGAAAAACGGTGTGGTATACGCCGCGTGCGGATCGGCGGGCATTCACGTCTTGGACAAGAATCTCAGTCTCCAGACGAAATACGCCACACGTGGATTCGCGATGGATGTGCAGGCCGATGGGAACAAGCTGTATGTGGCGGAAAGCGCCGGTGGACTGGGCGTCTACAAAGTCGATGGCGCGAAGCTGCAGCTCGTGAGCACGTATGTCTCGAAATCACCAATCAAACAGGTTCGAGTGTCGCCCGACGGACGGTTTGCCGTGGTTCATGCGGGCGGCGGCACGTATGAGATCATCGATGTTTCCGACCTCGACCATCTGCGCCTTGTCCAAACCGAACGCGGCTGGGGCGGGCTGGTTTACTATCGTCAACTCTGCAACGGATTCATCGACGGGAAATACATCTGCGGAACGTGGTGCGGCGGTCGGACGTTCATGCAGGATCTCGGCGGCAGCAAGCCGAAGCCGCTGCCGGACGTTCCGGGAATCCTGCCGGACATGGAAGCGGGCGGGTATTGTTCCTGTGGCCCGTACGCGCTGCTGACCAGAAACGGCGGCTATTCGTTCTACAAGCCCGGATACGAGGGCAACTACGAAGGCCTGCCGGTTTACAGAATCAAAGGTGGCCCGGTTTTTCGCGGCAAGCCGACTTGTCGCGGGAATCTTCTCGTTGCCTGCAATCGAGTCGAAGGCGACGTGACGTTTGTCGACATATCGAATCTGCGTGAGCCGAAGCTGATATGCCAGCTCAAGGTTAGCGGCTCAGCCGACTGCGCGTTTATCGGTGAGGATTCGGTCTTGATCCCGGCTGGATATCAGGGGCTGCTCAGATTCGCCCGGTGATTCTGCTCCTCGACGCCATTTGCCGGCATGGTGACACCGGCGCGCACGTGGCTTGTCGAGACCATGAAGTCCATCTCTGCTCGGTTGGACAGCGCCCTTCCTGCGCCGGGAATGGACAAAACCGGAACGTTCAGTCAATATCAACCTCGGTTACAGACCAGCTTGCGAGTGGCGTGAAAGAATGTCTGTAACAGGTTGGGCCCGTAGCTCAGCGGTTAGAGCAGGGGACTCATAATCCCTTGGTCGCTGGTTCGAATCCAGCCGGGCCCACCAATCCCTCGTCGAACGTGGACTGGGCCGATCCGCCTCCACTTGTCATTCAAACTTTTCGACCACCCGGAACGATCCCAGCGATCGCAGATGCCTCGACTTGTCGGTGAGTTCGGCAAAAGCCTTCTTAAAATGCGGCTGGGCCATGGTGCCTTCGCATTGGACGAGAAAAAGATACTCCTCCGGGTTGTGCGGCAGCGCTCGGGACACGATGCGCGTCATGTTGATCTTGTGTTTCTGAAGCACCTGTAGTGCCAACACGAGAGATCCGGGACGATGCTGCAACCCGAACACCAGCAGCGTTCGTGTGGCTGAGCGTGCCTCTCCCGAATGCCTGCCCAGCAGGTAGAAGCGCGTGATGTTCTCCGCCTTGGTGCCGAGCTTGGGCACGATGACGTGCAGTTTGTGCATTGCCGCGGCGCCGCGGTTGCCGATGGCCCATGCGTCCTTCTCCTTCGCGGCCCGCTCCACGGCCTCCGAGGTGCTCTCGGTCTCCAGGATGGCCGCGCCCGGATATCGCGCCCGCACCCAGTCACCGCAATGTTTCAGCGGCACGAAGTGCGAATAAATGCGCTTGGGTGGCGTCTGCTTGCGGCCGAGCAGCGAGAGCATGACATGCAGCGACAGCTCCTCGCACACCGTCAGCCCCACGGGCGGCTCGTTCTGGCGGATCAACTCATCCACCGTATCGTAGATTGGCCCGCCCAGCGTATTCTCAATGGGCACCACACCGTAATCGGCGGCGTCACGCGCCACCGTCTCAAACACATCCGAAATCATCCGGCAGGATTTCAACAGGGCGTGGCGCTGAAATCGCCGTGCTGCCACATCATGGCTGTAACTGCCCGGCTTGCCGAAATAGGCCACGATCGTCGGCACCAGCCCGCTGGCCGTTGTCACCTTGTCTTTTACCGTTCGTTTCGCACTCATAAATCCAATTATTATTGAACTGAGGCTGGTGCGCCCGGAGGGACTTGAACCCCCAACCCTCTGATCCGAAGTCAGATGCTCTATCCAATTGAGCTACGGGCGCGCCGACACAACGTTCTCGTGGAAAATAGCAAGTCTCCATAGGTTTCAACAGGATTTTTTGAACCCCTCTTGTTGTTCGACACTGGAAGTGGTTCCAAAAGATGGATTCTCCCCGTTTTGTTCCGTCGAGATTCTGACAGGTTATGGCAATTTCCCTTTTCGTTGTGTCTTGGCGGGTTTGGTCTCACTGGGTCTCAACACAAATGGTTGGTTGGCCTCGATCTCGTTCATCGCGCACCGATACAAGTAGTTGGACCTGGAAAAGCCGAGCGCTTTGGCGCGGGCATCTACGGCAGGTAGGTCGGTGATGGGGATGCTGACCGATGTGACTGTGACATTGCGTGGCATGGCTTGTGTTCCTTTCAGGTTGCCGACTTCACAAGTGTATAATGCTGTTATTATTATATGTTGTCAAGTGTTAGTAACGACTGTTTTAATGCCTTTCCAATCTTCACACCGGAATTCACTAGGTTTTATTCCGTCAGGCTCCTGCTGGTTGTGACAGTCCCTCCCCCTTGGGTTGAAGTTTCCAAAAAGCGTCCGTCCACGACTTCTTCACCTCTCGGACGTAGTGACGTTTACAGATTTCCTCGCTGTTCCCCATAACGAAAACCACCTTCCGAAGGTCTTTAACCAAGTTTTGGTAGTATGTCCCGAAAGAGTGACGGAGAACGTCTTGTGACCACGTTCCCATCTCTCGACGAACCTCCCTTTGTAGTCCGTGGTGATTTTTTAAGGGATTAAATTCTCCCTCTGGTTGAATCTTCCGGAAATGTTCCAACCAAACCCACAGAACGTCGGTCTCGTTGTTTGACGTTTTCTCCAACACAAATCTCCGAGACCCCGTCTTCCCTTCGGGTCTGACGTAAATTTCTTTCCCCTCGAAATTGATGTCTTCCCACTTCACCCTCTCGGACTCGGTTGGACGGAGACCAGCGAACACACACAACACGTAGAACCCCAACAGTGACGGATATTGTTCCTCGACCAGTGTCAACAACTTGGAAATCTGTTCAGGATTCCAAATCTCAACTTCCTTTTTGGGAACCTTCACTTCAATTCCATCGGTGGGGTTGGACGTGACGTAACGGTTTTCCACACACCACTTGAAAAACGAACGGATGAATTTCCACCGTATTTTCTTGGTGGTGTTGTTTCCATACGACTCCGACAACACCGATTCGATGTCGTCCTTGGTCACTTGGGACGGTTTGTGATTTCCGAAATTGTGTTGGATGTAACGTGTATACGACTTGAGCTCAATTATTGAGCGTCGTCGTAATGGGTTCAGGGTCGAACTGGTTTTTTTGGAACACCACGTATCACACAGTTCACGGATGGAGGGAACCAAGGACAGTTTGAACTCAGACTCCAAGTGTTTGATGTAGAATTCCACAGAGTCTTCAAGGGATTTTCCCCACGTTGACAGACGGTCATTCAACTTGGAGATTTGAGGGTCGGTGTAAACAAGGTTCTCGGAAACCTCGGACCGTTTCTCCAACAACTGGTTTTCCAGTTCTCGGACGTAATCACGAGATTGTTTTTCCGAGTTGAACGATTTTCGGATATTCAGTCCCCACCTCTTGGACCTCCCACTGACCATCCAATAGTCGTGACCCTGTTTTTGGTATTTCCAAATCTGGGGGAAGGTGTTTCTGACCCTCTGGTATCTCTGTCTGGTCTTTGATGTTTCCAGTAATTCCATGACGGTTTCCAAATTGTTTGACCGTTCTGGACTGGATGTTGGAAACCCTCGTCCTGTCAACGATCTAAACCCGTCCCCCAATCTGTCGTTGATTACGAACTTGATGTCGTCCGTCTTGTCGTCTTTTAATTCGTTTATAATCATAGTTTGTCTTTCTTCTTCGATTGAAAGACACACTTCTCGTGTTCCCCTTTCCGTCGTGGAAAACGTTTAGAACCGATCCGGAATCTGATTTTCCCCTCGTCCAACCACCGTGACCGATGACCGGACCAGAGGAAATTTAGAATCCTAAGTTGTGTCTTTCACTGTGAGAGCATTCTATCAGTAATGGAGTAACCAAACAAGACCAAAACATTTGCAACAATTTAATAATACGCTACTTAGGACGATTATAAATGGGTTTATATTGATGTCGTTCTGGTTCAATCGGTTATGAAGCCCCCTCATCTCCGACCGGTATTTTCACCGATGTTGGACACCGCCGGTGACTGGAAACCGGTATCCCCTCAACCCCAGAACATCATCAACTCGACCGTTTCGATTGATGTGGAGGTGGTGATGGTCTTCGATGAATTTTGACGGTGGGAACTCTCGGAGAAAACAGTTGATGGATGCTCAATCCATAAACGCCGGAGATTTTCTCGATTACCATGAGCGAAACATTGGGACGACGACCAGCTTCGATGCTCTGGTAATAAATTGTTGAGATTCCAGCGAGTTCAGCAACCCCGTCTTGTGTGAATCCGCACCGCTTTCGGAGGACACGAAGACGGATTCTCAAAAACCTGGATGCTGGCAATTCCGTTGACACACCAACAGAATCCAGCGATTCCTTTTTTCTTTACACTTACTACAGTATGTGTTGCGCTTCGTTCCACGTCATGAAACAAGAACAATGTCCGAAATGTCAAACCCCAGCTCCAGTCTCGCCCAATCAACAGACCGTCCGGTGTCCGAATCCTAAATGTTGCCATGAGTGGCAACTGTTAATCGAGCCGAAACAGAACAAAGGAAAACTGATTCAAGGGTAAGGAGCAAATTCATGTCTATCGCAGATGAACTCGCCAAACTCGCAGAACTGAAAAAACAGGGGCTGTTGACCGACGAGGAGTTTAATCGGGAAAAGGCAAAGTTGCTCGGGACAGAAGCTGCGCCGACAACATCTGTCGTCACAAACACGCCCCCAGAACTTCCTCAATCAAACACGAAACCAGCAACACCATCAACTCCACCGGTTGCGCCTCCGTCCACACCGACACCTCCAACGACTACAGGAAATCAACCAAGCGGAACCAGTCCACACGGTTTTTGGAAAGTTTTTCTGTGTTCACTATTCTTCGGCTCGTTTGGTGTTGACCACTTCATCACGGGAAAAATTAAGACCGGCATTGTAAAGTTGGTGACTTTTGGAGGATGCGGAATATGGACATTGACTGACTGGATCATACTTCTCACGAACCAATTCAGAGATTCAGAACACATGCGGATTGTGAACAAACACCCAAAAACACTTTTGCCTCTGCTTTCAGCGGTGATATTTATACCAGTTCTAGTTTTGATTATCTGTGCCGCTGCAAGTGATGGTGGAAGCAGTGGCAGTGGTAGAAGTGTTAATGGCAAATGGGAATGCACGTCTCAAAACGGGTCGGCTGAAATCCGAAGCGGAATTAGCGCTATTGTATTTCCTGAGTCGCAGTTAAGTTACGTAATCACAAAACTTGGAGAGAAAACACCACTTCATCCAGAAAATCCAAAAGATAAGTCATGGGAAGCTGTGTGTGTTGTTGAAGTGTATATGGCAAAACTCCAACAAAAGGGACTGTATGGTCCAAGTGATAGCGTTAATTCGCCAGGAATGCTGACCTACACTTGGAGTGAAACGCCGGGAGATGGAACGCTGACGTTCAAATCTGTGGGAACAGGCGACACTTATACGTTTAAGCGAAAGTCCTCAAAACAATAAGCGTTTCAATCTTAATCAGAGAGAAGTCGCGCAACCTGATTCCCCGTCCCAAATCTCTCTCCTCTACGGTTGAACGTCACATTTTTCAGCTGGTCGAACCACCCCAACATTTCCCCTCGGTGGTTGAACGTGTAGAGCAGATTGCCGCTCGGTTTTGTCCATCCCAGAAGTTGACCTTTACGGTCGCGTAGGTAGGTGTTCATTGGATGTAGTTCCTCACCGTTGAGGGAAACCAGTTTCCTCCATTCGCGGTCTTGATTCCTCGACGGGACAAACAATCACACAGACCTTGAAGGGTCGTCACACCGGTTGACCGAATTTCCTCGATGATGGGACGGATTCGATTCTTGAACTCCTGTGATGTTGAACGTCGTCCAAGGTTCATCTTCTCAATCGTTGACCGACTGGAACCTCCGAGTTTGACTCCACGTTTCTTCAACTGTTGAAGCGCGTCCTTCGTTCTCTTGGAAATCAGTTCCCTTTCAAACTGACTGATTGACCCCAAGATGTTCACCAACAATGACCCCGTGGAATCGTTCAATGAGGGAAGGTCAACGGATTGAAACCGAACCCCACTTTCTTGAAGGGTGGTCAAAAAGTGAAGGGATCGGGTCAGACGGTCCAATTTGGAAACCAGAATCGTTGAGCCCGTCTTCTTGGAGTGTTCAATACACTTCAACAATTCTGGACGGTCGTTGTTCTTACCAGATTCGACCTCCACGTAACTTTCGATGATGACCCCACCGTTGTTCTTGATGTAGTTCTCTGTGGATGATTTCTGGGAATCCAACCCAAGTCCACTGACCCCTTGGGTCTTGGTTGAAACTCGATGGTAACAGATGAAGTGTTTATTCATGTCTGGACTGGAACTCGAACCATTTCACCCCGTCAACGATCATTTTTATAATTTCGATCAACGTCGGATTCTTGTAAATCATTTAAATAACCCCGGAAAACCGTCCTAAACCGTGTTTGGGGACTGGAGAGGAGCAAGGATACCCCCACGGAGGGGAAACGTCTGGAATGACGATTAAAATGAATTGAAATGGGTTCTGGGCGACTATGTATAGGTGTTCAGTTCATCAGTCGTTCCGAAAAACCCTTGCCCCATCCAAACGAGCGAGGGTTTTTCGTTTGTGTTACAGACAACATGGTCAAAAGCCGGCAGCTCAAAAGTGTGAAACAATCGGATGTTGATACGGATTGTAGTTTTCCATCACAACGAGAATCCCCATAATAAAAAACCAGACCCCTGTGTAAAACGGGTCTGGTGGGGGTAATGAAGAAAATGTTTTTCGATGTTCAGAAGGACATTAGAAAGTCTTTTTTAATGACGATTGACCTCTCGTTTGTGTCGTAACCATTTTCGGATTCTCTGAATCTTCTCCTGTTCTCGTCGGATGTTTTCGCGGTATTGATGAATTTTCCTCTGCGAACTGGAAATCTGTTCATCATCACCCTCGGTCAACATCACCCCTTGGTTCAACAATCGTTCGATGTTCTGTGACACCAGTTCCAACATTTGGAACAATTTGTCGTGTTCGTCCACAGTGAGAGGTTCGTTGTTCATCGGACACCACCCCTCAACTTTAGGAATTCGTCCAGGAACCACACCCTCTTGTTTGCTTTCCGCAGTTCAATCAAAAGTCCCAAAAGCAACTGGTCACGGTCTGCGTAACGTTCCCTCAATTGTTGATCGGTCAGGTTTTTATAGTCATTCATATTGTTGTTTCCTTTGTTCTCAAAATCTTCAGAA
>JBAZIR010000064.1:0-20149 GCA_041651735.1 Verrucomicrobiia bacterium
CAATTGTCCGCGGCCCATCCGGCAATTGCCGCAACCCTTGTTGCGACAGGCCTTGGGGAATCGACTTCCGGCGAAAGCCCGCATTGTTCTCTATCATGGTGCTGTTGGCCTGACACATGGTTTGGAGAATGCGATCAGGTCCATGCCGCAATGGCCGGCGGACACGGTGTTTGTTATCAAAGGCCGCACCCGGCCGGAATATGCCCAAAGCTTGATGAAGCTGGCAGAGACTGCCGGAGTTGCGGATCGGGTCATTGTTCTTGATCCCGGCTTTCAATCCCTCTCCGAACATTATGCCACGATTGCTGGAGCCGACGTGGGCTGGACGGTGTTGGAGCCCAGAGGTCCGGCGTGGACGTATTCGGCATTCGCCTCGAACAAACGGTTCGAGTGCATGGCTCTCGGCGTTCCACAAATTGCTGATGCCAACCCTTCGCTGCCGGAATTGATCGAGGGCAACGGGTGCGGATTTTGCATTCAACAGGACGATGTGAAGGCCGCGGGCAACGCCGTGAGCCGCATACTGTCAGACGAAAGCTCGCGAATTCGCATGGTTGAAAATGGCAGGGCGGTGCATTTGCGCACATGGAACTACGACCATCAATTCCAACCCGTTTTGAAGGTGCTTCGAAGCTGGGTGAACCCGGAAGGAAACCCGCGATGAGAGTGGCACACGGGGTCATTGCGTCATCCGTGGTTCATGCTGCGGCGAGTTTGTGAGTGATTCCATGCGGATACTGCTGACAACCTATGTAGTCAACAATGCGACGAGCGGCGTGGTGAAGTATTTGCAGACGCTGCAGAATGCACTGCAAGAGAGGGGACACAGTGTGCAAGTGCTGACACCGTTTGACGCTCCCCGGTGGGTACGATTGATCACCGGAGCTTTGGTCAGGACAGCTTCTCCTTTTGGACGCACGGCTCAACAGCTGGCGATTGAGATTGGCAGTTTTGTTCGCATGTATTTTGGGGTCAGGACGAACGCCAACAGCCCGGACATCATCCATGGCATGGATGTGGCCAGTGGCACGGCTGCCAAGCTGGCCGCCGGCGCAAGAACACCTGTTCTGGTGACCGCTCATTTCAGTATCCACCCTCTCTATGAAATGATGGAAAGGGACTATCAAGGCGGGACAGCTCCTTGGGCGTTTCGCTGGCTCTTTCAGCGTTTCTTCCTCCAAGTTCGGAACTACATAGCTCCCTCTCAGTTCTCTGCGAAGAGCGTCCAGGAACACGCGGGCCCCCGGGCTCTGGTTCGTGTAATTCCCCACGGCATTGATTTGGAGCCTGAAGAATCATGGAAGCTCGCGGCGGCCTCTTCGCTCGATGGTGGGAAACAAGTCATCTTGACGGTGGGCAGGCTGGACAAGCTGAAGAACCACATAAAGCTGTTGGACATTGCTGAGGAATCAAAAGACAGCGCGGTGGTTTTTGCCATTGTCGGAGATGGCCCCCAGGAAGCCTGTCTGAAGGCCGAGATCAAACGCAGACAACTGGAGGGGAAGGTATTGCTGCTCGGCAGCAGAAACGATGTTCCTGCCTTGATGCACGCGAGCCGGCTTTACATGTACGTGGCAAAGTGTGAAAGCTTTGGCTACACGATCATTGAGGCCATGTCCGCGGGATTGCCGGTCCTGACATCCCGAGCAGGAGCCGTGGTGGAAATATTGAGCGGTGGGTTGGAGGAGTGCCTTTTTGATCTTGCAGATTCCCCGGCCGCGATTTGGGCGCGGGCGAAAGAGATGCTGGCAGAAGACGGTCCCAGGCGATCTGTCATCGAGAAACAACGGCGCATTCTGCTGGAACGTCATTCCATGCAGGGGATGATTGACAAGACCGAAGAATTTTACAGGGAACTGGTTGAGGCCAGAAACGATCGGTTGAATCATGAATAGCGGACTGAAGGCAAAGGCAATGACCGGCTTGCACGACAAGGTTATTGAACTGGTCGTGCGATCGGGTCGGACCGGTGATCTCATCCTGGATATTGCTGCCGGAACGGGTGCGTTGACCCAACGGTTGATCGAGCTTGGGTATAACGTTGCCGCCAATGATTTGTATTCAAAGGATTGGGGAGTGCCTGAGGTTGATCTTCTTCATGTGGATTTGAACGGACGATTCAGTGAAGAATTTGCGGCCAGGAAAGTTCAACCCAGGCATATCGTTGCGGTGGAAGTTATCGAACACCTTGAGAACCCCATTAACTTCCTGAGGGAATGCCGGAAACTCATGAGTCCGGACGGATTCCTGATAGTGACCACGCCCAACATCAATACGATACGGGGTCGTTTGGGTTTTCTGAAGCACGGGCGATTGGCTTACTTCAATGAACGGGAGTATTCGGACAGCGGACACATCTCCATCCTGCCTTGGTGGCTGCTCTGTTGTCATGCGAAGAAGGCGGGATTCAAGGATTGCGAAGTGTGTTTTGGGGGGCGATTTGAACTGCCAAACGGACTACGTGAAAGAATGGTCCGAATTTTCTCCCGACTCATAGCCATTGGCGATGAGCGCCGAAAGGAAGAACTATTGGGTGGAGCGACTGTTCTGGTTATGAGGCCGGGAGCTTAAGATCTCCAGGGTTTTTAAGCTGGCAGGATTTGAGGGCGGGTTTCGTTGATATGTCTGATGGAAAACAACTGCGGGTATCGGTGGTAGAGCCATCGGGCAATTTGTATGGTTCCGAACTGGCGCTGCTGGACCTTCTTGAAGGCTTGGATCCGGCTCGGTTACGGCTTGAGGTTATCTTGCCGCACGGCAAGCCTTTTGCGGCCAAGTTGAGCGGGCTTGGCGTCGCCAACTTTTGTTTGCTGCCGCCGGATATGCTGCACCGTTCCAAGGTGTCAAAAGTATGGAACTATGCGCAACTGGCTTGGCATTGGTGGCACTCGAAACCGGATTTGGTTTATGTCAACCAAGGCGGCATCCTTCGTCCTGTGTCTGCGATTGCGCGACGGTTGCGGCTCCCCATGCTGTGCCAATTGCAGACGATTGAGGATGCACAATGGGTGAGTTCCCTGAAGGACATCCATGACCGCGTTTCTTCGTTTGTGTGCAACTCAGCCTTTACGGCAAAGTCCGCCCATGTGCCTGCGGACCGGCTTTCCACAATCTACCAAGGCTACAAATTCAAGGGATTGCAGTGTCCAAGGCTCGCCACCCGGATGCCATCGCAACCGGTCGTAGTTGGTTTGCTGGGACGCATTTGTCGTGGCAAGGGGCATGATCTGATTGTGGAGGCAGCGGGACGCCTGAAACAGTCGGGAGTCAACCGGTTTCGCTTTCGGTTCATCGGTCATGCCACAGAACCGGAGGAACAGCGACTGATCGAAGAATTGGTGGCACAGCACAATGTTCGCGACTCGATTGAGTTTCTAGGTCATCGCGAGGATGTGGGAGCGGAGCTGGCGGCGCTTGATCTGTTGGCCATACCCAGTGTAGTTGCCGAAGGTTTTGGACGGATTCTCTGTGAGGCGGCGGAAGCGCAGGTGCCTGTGTTGCTGGCAGATTTCGGGGGACTGGGTGAGTTGTCGAGACGGTTCGACGTGGGGAGGCGTTTTGAAACGAAACAAGTGGATGATTTTTTGCGGCAACTACTGTTCATTGCGGACCACTATGATGAGGTGCGGAGAAGTTTTCTGGCGGGCGCTGAACGATTATTGGGAGCGCTCGACATGCGCGAGTATATTGGGGTTATGTCGCAACTGATTACACATGCGGCGACGGGCCGTGCCGTGTCGTTGGAATGGCTGGGGAAGGGCGTGTCACGGACATGACGGATTCGCCCCAACGCCCATTACGCATTCTGGCAGTCGGGCCGGTTGTCGAGGGCAGCACGACGGTGCAGAGGTTCCATGCATTGCGCGATCTGGGCCACGAGCTTCGTGTTGTGACAACCGCCAAGGCAGAAGCATCGGAAACCATTCGCCCGTCACTTCCTCAACGCATCGGACGCAGGCTTTTTGGACCACGCGACCTGACCGGCGCAAATGCGGAAATCCTTTCCGCTATTCGGGAATCGTCTTTTGATGTTCTGTGGATCGACAAAGGTCTGACCATCCAGCCGGCGACACTTTCCGAGGTTCACAGAATCCAGCCCGCGTGTCAGATCGTGGGATTTTCTCCCGACGACATGATGAATCCGGGAAACCAGTCGAGGGATTTTCTGAAAGGGCTGCCGTTCTATCACTTCTACGTCACGACCAAGAGCTATAACGTGACGGAACTGAAGGAGTTGGGTTGTCCGGAGGTTTTGTTTGCCGATAATGGTTACGATCCTCACACACATCGGCCAAGGGTTGTCAGTGCCGAAGAAGAGCCTAGGCTGGGCGGTGCGGTTGGATTTATCGGGCAATGGGAGCCAGATCGTGCGGAATCGCTCCGGCATCTCGGCCGCGCAGGCCTGTCGGTTCGCGTGTGGGGTTATACGTGGGAACGCATGCGGGACGTTCCGCCATCGGTGCGGTTGGAAAACCGTCCTCTTTGGGGTGATGATTACGCCAAGGCCATCTGCGCATTCAAAATCAACCTGTGTTTTCTCCGCAAATCCAATCGAGATCGACAGACCACGCGCACCATGGAGATCCCCGCCTGCGGAGCTTTCATGTTGGCTGAACGCACGGACGAGCACGCCCGGCTATTTGACGAGGGGAGGGAAGCAGAGTTCTTCTCGAATGATGATGAACTGCTCGACAAGATCAGGCATTATCTGGAACATGAAGATGAACGACTCCGAATAGCCCGTGCTGGTTACGAACGATGTGTGCGCGACCACTACAGCAATTCCGAGCGACTGAGACAGATTTTGGAGCGAATCCGTGACTGTAGATCGAAAGGACCTCAGATTTCAGCCGTATAAGGCCAGAGATGACAGGCAGGGAACTCCTGCCTCTCGTGGCACAGCCCATCCATCATGAATGTTTACGCTTCCACCCATGGCCACGACCCAGAAGAGGGAGGCATGGGTGCTTTGATCAATTCCGGGACGCCAAGAGTCCGGAACGACAGCCGGACAACCAGTGGGTTGTTCTGGTTTATGGAACCGTCTGAGTGGGCTGTAGCCGTTGGAGTTGGCCTGCTGGTCAGCCTGCTTTGTCTGCCGCTCTACAACAAGGTTTCGTTGTGGGTCGGTCCCGCGCTCTTGTTAACCATTGTGGCCATCTTCCACATCGCCTACGCAGCGCGACGCTACGTTCCCTTGGCTAGTTTGGCGATTATTGTCAGTGGTATCCAGTTGGTCTTGGCGGCATGGTGGTCATATTACCATCCGATGCTTGGTGACTTGGACATCGGGGAGGGAATAGGAGCGTATCTGTCCTATGCGTCTCCTGCCTTCCTGGCCTTTTCCGCAGGATGGTTTATGGCCTGCATTGGACTGTCAGGCGCTGTGAACAAGCGTGCATGGGCGGTAGCGGAGATGATGAATCCCGGCTTAAGACGGGAGTTGGATCTGCTCATATTTGGCGCTTTGGGGGTCATGCTTCTCCAGAGGGTGATTAGTTTTGGAAGTTTCGACTTCGTGGCGGTGCTGCTGATGAATTTGCGATATGTCGGCGCACTGGGCTGGATGATCCTGGGGGTGAAAGGGTGGCGGCTGCGAGTCGCTGTGGTTATTGTTTTGGAGATCATCTTCTCAGTGGAGTCCACGATGTTCCATAGCGTTGTGCTCTGGATGGCTGTGCTGTTCTGTGTCTATGCGCTTCGCCACCAGTTGCGCAGCAAGACGATTGCGCTGATGGCTTGTGCCGGGTTGATTGCCATTGTGCCGTTGGAATACGCGAAGATTAATCTTCGAGCGGCAACATGGTATGGTGTCCAGACGAGAAGCCGGCTGCTTGACAGCGACGTCTCACAAATGGCGAAACCGATTGCCTTCGCCGCATTGTTTGGTGAGTTCATTCAGGGGTGGTTCTCTGACGAAGTCGAGGAGGAATTTTTTCAACACATGTCGGAGCGATACAACCAGGGGTGGATCATAAACCGGGTGATGCTCCATGTGCCGGCTGTTGAGCCATTCGCGGAAGGCGAGACGATTATCACGGCCTTCAGTGACGCGTTCCTGCCCCGTTTTCTCGTGGACAAGAAATATGTGGCGGGTGGAAAAGAATTCATGAGGCGCTTTGCTGGCATCGAGATTGGAGAGGTCAGCATGAACTTGGGATACGCAGGCGAAATGTATGCGAATTTTGGTTCGCATGGTGGAATTGTGGGGGTGGGGATTTACGGGTTGTTGCTCGGCTTGGTGTTTCGCTGGATATGCCGGCGAGCGATGAGCAGGCCGCTCTGGTGGGCATTCGCAGCTTATATTCTTGTGCTGGGAATCAAGGCGGAAGAGGGAATCGAGGATGTGCTCAATTGGATAACCAAAGCAGCGGTCATATCGGTCGCGGTGATCTACATATGTCCGGCCCTTCGCGCTGCGCTTTCAACAGTGCGTGGGCGAAAAGCGGGGCAACTTCACAGGATCGGGGACAAGCAGTTCGATCGAGAATCATTCGCAGCGGGACGGCGAATGCGATGAGGTGAACTGGAAAGAGGAAGATCACTTTGCTGGGAATGCAGTCTTCGTCTGAGTGTTCGGTTGATCTGTATCCGGCACGGTTCGCTGTCGGTCAGGTGTCATGACGCATAGATCGTGTGAACAAACAATTGGCAGGACTGTCCTCCGTTTTCTGGACAGGGTGACAACCGGAGGAATCGTTCCCGGATGCTGTTTTCGGGCGAGTGCTGAGGTGGACAGATGAAGGTCGCGCATCTGATACCCTATTTGGGGCGCGGGCAGGGCGGGCCTGTTTTTGGAATGGCCGCCTATACTGCTGGGTTGGCGGGAGCGGGCTGCGAGGTTGAAGTTTTCAGCGTTCACCGCAAAGCTGATGGTGACCCCATCAGCCTTGATCCGCGTGTGCGAACAACCATCAGTCAGCGCCCGGGTTGGGGGTCGTTTCGCCGATGCGAAGAACTCTGGCGCGTCTCACAGTCGGCCGGTTTTGCTGTGATCCATTCACATGGCCTCTGGACGGACGTCAGCCGGTTGGCCGGCGTACTGGCGCGCCGGCAACAACGACCTCACATTCTTGCTCCTTGTGGAATGCTGACCCCAAAGGCCCTGCGGTATCATTGGTGGAAAAAACTCCCTGTAAGGTTCTGGTTCCAGACAAGGGTTCTGAAAGAAGCGGGTTGTTTGCACGCCAAGTCAGAAAAGGAATTCGAGGATATACGCCGTTTCGGTCTTCAGAATCCGGTGGCCATCATCGCAAATCCGATTCTGCTGCCTCCACAACAGGCCAGAATGCCGGCTGAGGAATTCCGTCACTCTTTCCGCCTGCCTGCTGAAAAAGGCATCCTCTTGTATCTTGGGCGCCTCCATCCAGTGAAAGGCGTGCCGCGGCTCATTCAGGCGTGGGCGGCGCTGAACAAGTTCCACGCGGATTGGAATCTTGTCATCGCCGGTCCGGATGAGCAAAGTTTCAGGCGCGAGTTCGAAATGACTGCATCGAAACTGGGCTGTGGAGAGAGCGTAACCTTCACGGGTGAATTGGACGATTTCACGAAATGGGGAGCCTATGCAGCAGCCCGGGTTTTCGTGATGCCGAGCGATTTCGAGAACTTCGGAAACTCGATTGTGGAAGCAATGCTGTCTGGTTTGCCGGTCGTTACAACCACGGGCACTCCTTGGAAACAGCTTCCAGCGGAAAATGCAGGTTGGTGGGTTGATCCCACGCCAGATGCGTTGAGTGAAGCACTTCGGGAGGCGCTTGAAATGACCCAAGACCGCAGGAAAATAATGGGCGATAATGCGGCAGCGCTCGCAAGTGAATTTCATCCGCAGCAAGCGGCCAATCATCTCATCCAGGTTTATCGCTGGTTGCTTGACCGGGGGTCTTCCACCCCCGCATGCGTTCGACTTGACTGATCTTGAAAACCCACCCCTTGGACGTGGGGGCGCGTGATGCAAATGTTTGAAGTTGGACATTATCTAGACTGAAGGAGTGGTATGAACCTGACGAATTTTAAGAGCGAGTTGCCGTTCTGTAATCGGGCGGGGCGTGCCCTATGGGGGATGGTATGGTTGCTGTTATTCCGTCCCAGTCCCCGTGTTCTGCATGTCTGGCGAGTGATGCTTCTACGCGCATTTGGGGCAAAAATAGGGCGGGGTGTCAGAGTGTATCCCTCAGCTCGGATCTACGCGCCTTGGAACTTGCGCATGGGAGAGTTCAGTGTTCTTGGAGATTATGTGAATTGTTACTGCGTGGGCTTGGTGGATATTGGGAGCCACGTTGTCATCAGCCAATACTCCTTTCTCTGCACGGCGACTCATGATTACGAAAAAGCCGAGTTCCCCCTGGTCGTGGCCCCTATTCGAATTGGTGGAAAAAGCTGGATTGCCGCGGATGCGTATGTTGGGCCGGGTGTCAGCATTGGCGAGGGGGCTGTGGTTGGAGCCCGATCCAGCGTTTTCAAAGATGTCGGGCCCTGGCTGGTTGTAGGTGGCACACCAGCCAGGGTGCTTAAAAAACGGCAACTCTCCCATTGAGCGTTCACGATGCGTTCCGCTTGTGGCGTCACGCGCAAGAGTCCCATAGGTGATCACGTTCATACCAAAGACAGAAGTGCTCGACTCGCATGCGCCTGCTTTTTTTTAATCGCTCATTCCATCCCGATATTGAAGCGACGGGACAACTGCTGACCGAGCTCTGTCAGGATTTGAGTCGCGATCATGAGGTGGTGGTTGTAGCGGGTCGCGGTTACAACACCGCGAGGTTCGGATCGTGGTTGCCCGTCAGACGAGAGCAACTGGACAAGATTCGGATTCTGCGGGCGTACAATCCGCGCTTGAACAAAAGGCGATTCCTCGGCCGGATTGTGAATCTGCTTTCGTATTACTGCTTCGGTTTTGCAGCGGGTTTGTTTGCAGGCCGGCCGGATGTTGTGATTGTCGAAACGGATCCGCCTGTGCTGGGATTGATCGGGATGTTTTATGCGCGTTTGTATCGGGCGAAGTTTGTCTTTTACATCCAGGATCTTTATCCAGATGTGGGCGTGGCTCTTGGGACGTTGAGGAACCCTTGGTTGGTCAGACTGCTGGCGGCTTGCACCCGGTGGACACTGCGAGGTGCGGACAAGGTGATCGTCTTGGGAGAGGATATGGCGGCGAGGATCAAGGCGAAAACCTGTTGCGACGGCAGTCGGATTCGAGTGATTCCAAACTGGGTTGACACGACCCGGGTCCGGTCGCTGGCAGGGTTGAATTCGTTTCGCCAGAAGCATCAACTGGAGGGCAAGTTTGTCGTGATGTTCTCTGGAAACCTCGGCCTTTCCCAGGACTTGGAGCGAGTCGTTTCGATTGCGGCAGACCTGGCAGATCACGACAAGATGCAATTTGTGTTTATCGGTGAGGGGGCCGCGAAGGCAGGGCTGATGAAGCAGGTTGCGGCGTTGCAACTCAAGAATGTCCTGTTCTTGCCCTATGAGCCCAAGGAAGCGCTCAGTGAATCGCTCAGCGCGGCCGATGTTCACTTGGTGACGCTGAAACGTGGGGTGGCTGGACTGATTGTGCCCAGCAAGGCGTACGGAATCATGTCGGCAGGCCGCCCGTTTATTGCGGCTGTTGAGGAGCATTCCCACATCGCCGAGGTCATCCAGGAACACGCGTGTGGCATTCGTGTGGATCCAGAATCCACCGAGCAACTCAGGGCGGCAATCCTCAGGGCGGTGGAGAATTCTGAGATGCTTGAGAAAATGGGACAACGAGGGCGCGAAGCCGCCGTAAAATGTTTTGATCGGCAGGTTTCAGTTGGCAAGTTTCGCGCGCTTCTTGCTGAGATCGCACAGGAAACAACCCCGCCTGATGGAAAGAGCGATGAGGCCGGCAAGTCCGAAGAATCGTTGTGTGCCACAAAAACAGGTCGTTGATCGGCTGGAATTATGCGCAGTCTTGTTATTGCTGAGCTTCGAGCTAGAATTGATGCGCGAATTGAAGGCAACGGAACGGTGAGGTTGGTAAGCCATCAAGATAGGTGGTTGTCATAGATGCTGAAATACTTGTTATTGTTGGTCGTTAGTTGTGGATTGTCGCTTGCGTTGACGCCGCTGGTGAAAAAACTCGCGGTTCGAATCGGTGCTGTGGACATCCCCAATGGAAGGAAGGTTCATGAGCATCCGATCCCGAGACTCGGGGGCGTGGCGATTTTCGCTGCGTTTAATCTGACGATGTTGTTGCTCGTTTCGCCGTTTGGTGTTTTGCACGACCCGTTCATGCGCGTCGCGAACCATTGGTGGGTCGGATTTCTGACGGCGTCCGCGATTGTTATTGGGGTGGGGATATTGGACGACCTGCGCCCTTTGAGTGTTGGGTTGAAATTCCTGGTTCAGGTGATTGCAGCGCTGGTGGCTGTTTGTCACGGATACAAGATCGAACAGATCGGCCTGTCGGGAGATTTGTTGTGGAACCTGGGTTTGTGGAGTATTCCCGTAACGGTTTTGTGGATCGTCGGCATTACGAACGCCTTCAATCTGATCGACGGGCTGGATGGTCTTGCCAGTGGTGTGGCGTTGATCTCCACACTCACGCTTGCGGGGATTGCTTTGCTGAACCAGCACATCGAGTTGGCGCTGATTTCCTCGGCGCTTGCGGGGAGCGTGCTGGGTTTTATGCGTTACAATTTCCGCCCCGCATCGATCTTCCTGGGCGATTCGGGTAGCTTGTTCCTGGGATTCACACTGGCGGTTATGAGCATCTCGACGGCCTACAAGTCTTCCGCAACGGCCTCCATTCTTATCCCCCTGCTGGCTTTTGGACTTCCGATCATGGATACGGCGCTGGCGATGATTCGGAGGTTCTTGCGAGTGACGCACGTGGTGGACACAAGCCAGCAGGGGAAACTGCGCTTCTTCTATCTGCGCGGGCGAAGCGTGTTCGAGGCGGATCGCGATCACGTGCATCACCGACTCATGAAACTTGGGATTAACCATCGCAATGCGGTGCTGACGCTCTATGGCGTCAGCGCGGCAGCGGGGTGCGCGGCTTTGCTTGTGTCGGCGGTGCGCGACGTGAATACGGCGCTGGTGCTGCTCTTGGGCGGCGGAGCAGCGTGTGTCGCGATCCAGAAGTTGCGTTACCATGAACTGCAACTGTTGCGCCGCGGCGTGTTTCTGCCAGCGATGAAGCAGAGAGTGATGGGATATGAGTCGTTTCAGATACTGGTGGACATGGTTATAGTGTCTGGAGCCTACTATCTGGCTTGGTTGATTCGTGGAGAGGGTTCCTTTGAGCCGGCGTGCAAGGCGAGTTTCATCAGAAGCGTTCCATGGCTTTTGCTGAGCCAGCTTGCCGTGTTCTACGTGACCGGCCTGTATCGAATCAAATGGCAGCATGCCAGTATTCCGGACTTGTTGCACGTCATCCGTTCGATCGTCCTGGGTTTCATAGCCGGAATGACAGTGATCTACTATTTTCTGCCGGGCAGTTTCAGCCTGTCGGTGTTGATCATCCATTTCTTTGTCATGAGTTCATTTGTATTGGGCGCGAGGTTTTCTTTACGGGTACTCGACTACTACGCGCAAAAGGATACTGCTGGCGTGAGGAGAGTGCTTATTTACGGAGCGGGCCGTGCGGGCGGCATGTTGCTCCGTGAGATTCAGTCGAACAAAGAGCACGCGTTGACCGTTGTGGGCTTCATTGATGATGATCTGAACAAGCAGGAGAAACGATTTTACGGACATCCCATTCTGGGAACGGGCTCGGACGCTGAAGATGTGATCCGCAAAACCGGAGTTCAAGAATTGATCGTGGCTGTTAGCGATATGAGCGATGATCGCCTGGCTCAACTACGACAATATTGCGCGCAAAACCGAATCACCTTGCGTCGTTTTCAAGTAACCCTTCAGGCAATTGGCGGCATTCCCGAAGTCACCCAACCTGTCGATTCAAATACGTAAACAACAACAAAAGTCGCGGATGCTTTCCCTCTCCCCTTTCAAAAGGGAGGGGGATTTTTGTTATGAACGTCCGGCGATGCGTTTGTTGCGCATTTGCGCGCTCGAACTTGCAGGCGAACCATGCTAGATACATTTCGACGACAAACGAAGGCCACGAAAGAATATGCCGGACTGGTATTGCGTTCACACAAAACCGAAAAAGGAATTGGCGGCCGAGACCTACTTCCGCGAGAAACTGGGTTTGGACGTCTATTATCCGCGGTTGAAGCGGCGGAAAACCATCCGCCGGGTCAAGCGTTGGGTCGTAAGCCCGCTGTTTCCGCGGTATCTGTTCTGCCGGTTCGAATTGGCCGAGCACTATCGGACCGTGCGCTATGCGCGCGAGGTGATCGGCATCGTCAGCTTTGGTGAACGCCCGGCGGTCGTCGACGCATCCGTTATTGAGCAACTCAAGACTTGGGCCGGCGAAGCGGTGGACGTCGTGACCATCCACTCGAACCCGAAACCGGGCGAGGTGGTGGAAATCACTGACGGCGCGTTTCGAGGCCTCAAGGCGATCGTCGAGCGAGACATGAGCGATCAACAACGGGTTGCCCTGTTGCTGACAACGCTGGCATGCCGTGCCCGGATCGTGGTCAACCGCGATCAAATTGGGCCTGTCTCGTGAGTCGCTTGCGTGCGGGATATGCCGCCATGACATTCCGGATGGGCAAAGACTTGTGCAGGTGATGCGAAACAATTCCAACCTGAGTTTGCTGCCCGGTAGGGCGCCGCGTTTGTATCACCTCGGGAACTGGACGAATCGTTTCTGCCCACGTCCAGGCAGTTTCTTGTCACGAAACCTCACTCGTGGGAGTGGAGTTTGCCCGGCTGGGTTGTCACTTTGCTTATTCCAGGTATTTAACCGAAACAAATCCCTCCGCGGGTTTGACTCTGATCATCTTCCCATAATATAGCTCAACGATCGCTTTTTCATCGCCATCGGAGTATTCACGATACACGATATCGCATTGTGCTGACTCCATCGCTGCCGTCGCTGCGTTCATCAGTGGTTTCGACGGCTTAGTAGGGAGCCGCGACCGCTTTGCAAGCGCAAGAATTGGCCGCTGTGTTGTGGCCATCGCGAATCGGTTTAAACGCTCAGTTCGCAGCCTTCAACCCAAACCGAACCTCACGGTTATTTGGGCGCGGGCTGGTAGGTGTTGGCAAAGTGCGATTCCATCTGGTTGATGGCCGCAAGGCGTTGCCGATAGGACCGTGGTTTCATTGCGCTGCCGACAGCTTTCAACGCGTGAGTTGCGAACGTCTCGAAAAGAAGCGTGCCTGCTTTTGTGTTGGGTTTGACAAACCTTTGCCGTAGTAGTTTTGACCGTTGGTTAGCCAGTTTGTTGTCAATTATTTTGAGCGAGCGTTTCACTGGATTCAGATATCAGGAACAGTTAAAAGCGCTCGTAAAAACGGATAAATAGCCTACGTAGCTCAGTTGGTAGAGCAGCGGTTTCGTAAACAGGGGAGGGATGGCGCTCTGTGTCCCGCTCTGACGCGTTTGGTCGCATTTTCAAACGCTCCGTGTCCCCCAATTCTCACCCACCAGGACGTGTCATGACTGGAATTGCTTCGCAAAACGTCATGCAAACGTCATGCATGACTCGATCATGCCTGCCCGATTGTCTCCGGGTCCGCTGCGTGTATCCCCGAGACACTCACGGCGGTGAGCGGGAATCGGGAATCGGTGAGCGGGAAGAGGGAAGCGGGAAGGAGGACCGAAGAGGCGCAGGGGCGCAGTCAGAACATGGGTAACACTTATGGTTCAGAACATAGGTAACACATGTTTAGTTAAAGGTTACACTCATCTGGGGTCGTTTGCCCAGCTTCAAGGCCGCCCGATCGGGCGGCCTTGAAGCTGGCGGTGGTCGGGTCCAGATGTCCCAATAGCAGCCGGCTGAACCACACTTCCCGCCACGGAGTGGCGGGGCTACCTTTGGCGGAACGCGCTGCCTTGGGTCATGCGTCCTTGCGAATCATTCGGTTGTCGCGAATCGGCAGACCGCGAGGCGGCAGAATATGCGGGACAGGATTGGGGATTCTGATACCATCGCTGCGGCATGACTTGGAGCATGCGCGAATTACCATCATTGGGAATCCGAAGGGTGTCATGAACACAATCCTTGTTCGCAGCCTCGTTGTTTTGACATTCGTACTCCTGGCCCCGATAGCCTCGGGCCAGACCAACGCCGTGCCCGCGTCCACAAGTCCCGCGAGCGCCCCGGCAGCGACGAATGAAGCCCCAAAGAACAACCCGTCACCGCTGGCGCCGGCCAGGGTGGATTCGCATGTGGTGGACGAGTTGCGGCGGCTGGACGAATCCCTCGCCCGGATCGTGATGCAGCTGGATTACAATCAGCAGGACTCTCGTGACCAAGTCAGACAGCAGATTTACCAGCACCTTGGAACTCATCCGGCGGACCAGAAGGTCAAGGCGATCCTGGGGTGCTTGAGCATTCTCCCGACGAATGTGGAAATTAACTTCGCCTTCATTGCCTTCTCCGTCAACGAAGTCGAAAGCATGGCGCGGAAGATCGGAGCTGCGTCTCCGAGTGAGGATCAACTCAAGCAAGCGTGGGCCGGCGGGCGGGGCCGTCTGCTGGCGACAAGCAAGGTGGTCACCGCTTCCGGCCAGCAAGCGAAGGTCCAGGGCGTTCAGGAGATCATCTACCCATACGAGTATCGCCCCTCGCAGCCATCCGTTGCGACCAGCCCGACCGCAACGAACGCAACGAGGGGAGCGGTCTTGTTGCCCTCTCACGTTGCGGATCGCCTCCAGTGGCTGCCGATGCCCGGCGAACTTCAGACGCGCAACGTGGGCACCACGGTCAATGTAACGCCGCACAAGTCGGAGGACTCCCCACTGATCAGCCTCACATTCATCCCCGAACTTGTCGGGCTTGAGTGGACCACCCTCAAGCAGAGTGCCCGCGCATCCGGCCAAGCCGCGGACACCACCCTTCAACAACCGGCCTTCTACACCCACAGAGTCATGACCAGCGTGGCCATGCTGGATGGCCAGACGCTCGTCACCTATTGCGGACCGAGCAAGACCGGCCGGGAACAGATCTACGTGTTTGTGAACGCAAGTACCGACCTGGTCGTGCCTGAACCGCCCGATACGAAAGCCTCCAGCCGGAAAAAGCCTGCGGCCAAAACTTCCCGTTCCTCCGCTTCCAAGACGTCCGGGCTTCGGAAAGCCGGCGCCAACCCGCCAGCGTCTGAAGCGAAGAAGGATGCCTCGCCTGTTCCACCCGGAACCAATCCGGCAACGCCGGCGATGATACAGAAGAGCTACCGAGGCTACGGCTCCTTGCTGTCCGGCACGGACAAACATGGAAAGCCGTTTCGCGCGTCCGACGCAGAGATCAAGCAGTGGTTTGTCGCGATGGGCGTTCCTTTTCCGCCCGGGGCTTCAGCCACATACAACGAACGTAACGGGAAACTGTTCGTCACCAATACCCCGGAGAACTTGAAGGCCCTCGAGTTTTGCTTGGACGTCCGCGACAGAATTTTCAGTTGTTTGGAAATGGAGTGTGCCTTCGTCGCGTTTCCTCTGAAGGAGGTTGAGAACATGGCCCGCAAGAGCGGCAACATCTCGCCGACACAGGAGCAGATCAAACGCGCGTGGGCCAACGGCAGGGGCAGACTGCTGGCGATGACCAAGACCAACGCCTATTTCGGCCAGGAAACCAAGGTGGAGACAGGAAAGGAGATCATCTATCCGTGGGCGTATCAGCTCTCCCCGGCGAAGAACACCTCCACACCGGCGACCGTCTCCGGCGGACATCCAGCCAAACACAGTCCCGGCGTGGCCCTGATACCCAAGGACCTCCAAACCCAAAACGCGGGCACGACCCTGACAGTGAAAAACAGCTTCCACACAGCTGAATGGACTGAGGCGGAGTTTTGGCTCGAACTGACCGATGTCAAATGGATGACGATTGGCGCCTGTGTGCGTGACGGCCAGCGGACTGCCCAGTTGACTCTTGACCAGCCGGTGTTTCACATCCAGAGGGTCATGGCGAAGATGAAACTTCCCGATGGCGGCACGGTGGTCACGGGCGGGACGCTCAACCGGTCGGGGACCGAAGTGACCTACGTGTTGATTTCGACAAAGGTCAAAACCATCAGCGATCATCCTCAGCCCAGCCCGTAGTATCGCACCCCCTGATCCAATCGGGTTATTCAACGGCTTCAGATGATTCAACCCCGTTGGGGTGGAATCATTGTTGGATGCATGACCCAGGGTAGCGCGTGCCGCGCAACCCCGGGCTGAGTGATGAAATCCCTTCAGGATTTCCTGCGGCGACGAGGATGCCCCTTCAGGATTTCCAGCAATGACGAGGATGCCCCTTCAGGATTTCCGGCAACGACGAGGATGCCCCTTCAGGATTTCCAGCAATGACGAGGATGCCCCTTCAGGATTTCCAGCAATGACGAGGATGCCCCTTCAGGATTTCCAGCAACGACGAGGATGCCCCTTCAGGATTTCCAGCGACGGCTTTCCGAACATGAAGCCGAAGGCCCTGGATAGCCTCCCTGTCAGTCATCAGTCATGCGGCGAGATTTCGACTTCTGGCGGACCGCCTCAGTCCCGTCCGCTGCATGTTCGACGCCGTCGCCCGGCGCGCCATCCTTCTGCACCAAGTTATTTTGCCCCGGAGACTGAACACCCTCAATGTGGCAGCCGAACATCAAGACCAGGTTGGATCTCTTTCCGAAGCATAGTCCCCGGATGATGACGCGATCGGATGGCTTCAGCTTCGCCACGGACGCCGCTTCTGTTTTTGTAAAGCCGCATTCCACCACCGTCGCGTCTCCAGTCCGCGTCACATCCTCGATGCGTCCCACAACAGCCATCATTGTCGGCCCCGTCAAATCCCCGCTGACCTCCCTGACAAATCCGACTCCGCGGCACATCTTTGTTTTGTAGCGCTTTACAGCTTCCGCCGGGTTGCTATCAAACAATGCGATGATGTTGGCAAACTCTTCCGGCTCCGAAGTCGGAAATTTGAACTCTCGCACCATTTTGCCGAGGATCGCGGATTTTTCCTCGTATGCTTCCATGGTCAGGCCCGAAGCCGCTTCGGCTTCTTTAACCGCGGCTGAACGCTGCACACCCGCTTCGGCTGCTTCACCGCCGCTGCTGCCGAGCAACACGGCGGCCAGTATTGTCACGATCGGGACAATATGTGCTTTCATATATGGAACCTCCTCTTAAGTGATTGTCTTCCACTGTTCCGGCATTCGTCAAGGCGCGACCGGCATCGAACGCTGTTGCGGATCTTGCAAACTGTTGGCAGGGCTTCCAGCAGGTCATGGCCGTGTTCATGCATACCACCACTGTAGACGGAAATTGGCCGGTTCTATTCGATGAAGTAACCAGATGGTTACGTATGCCCCCGGCCCGGGGAGATCATATGGAGTAATGGAGTGATGGAGTGATGGAGTGATGGAGTGATGCTCCCGTCTCCGGTCTCGGTCGCTCGCCCCTTCGCGTCTTTTCGCGTGTTTAGCGGGCCGCTTCCCGAATTCACGAAAGGAAATCGCGTCCGGAGGCCGCGATCCACCTCCTTCACGTCGCGCGTCTCTGGCGGAAGCGATAAAGCGGGACAGGCGTCCCGCCTGTTCATGGATAACGGCAGGCGGGACACCTACGCTACATTGTTGCCGCCCGCCGCTCCCCCCTTCGCGTCTTTTTGCGTGTTTAGCGGGCCGGTTCCCTCTTCCCTCTTCTTCCGCACAATAAAGACTTGAATCCCTCTCGCGCGAGTGTTACTAATTGTAACTAACAACGCCCGCCGGGGCTGAACAACTGAGGTCACTTATGGATATCAAAAAGGTTCGCGCCCTCTCCTCCACCACATCCGCCGTCATCGCCAACAACAGCGCCGCCTCCCCTGTCGTCATCCCCGCCCAGCCCGGCGGCGGCCTGCGGCTCGGCCTCTGCGTCCGCAACACCGGCTCCGTGGGCATCGAGATGTTCTACGACGATGAAACCGCCGTGGCGGGCGCCGGCATGGCCATCGAGGCCGACGCATCGCGTAGCTTCGCCGATCAACTGCACTTCCCCGCGTGCCTCTCCTTCCGCTCGCTGACCTCGGCCGCCGGCGAGGTGGAGGTCTCCTGGGTCGAGACCGATAACGCGTAATCGAAGCCGCTGGAGCATCCGTTATGCAATACACACCCTCGCGAACTCCCCTGGCGCTTGCCTCCACGGTCGCCAACGCGGCCGCGCGCCATGCGCTGACCACCGTGTCCCATGCCAGGCAGACTGACAACGGGCATCTCTACGTGTTCCTGGGCGGGGACATCACCAGCGAAGAGAACTGGATTGACCTCGGACACTACAACATCGCCCCAAGCAACACGGCCGTGCCTACGATCACTGGCACTGCCCGGGTTAACGTTCAACTCACAGCGGTCGCAGGGACGTGTGCCGGCTATCCGGCGCCGAGCCACGGCTCATGGCAATGGCAGATCAGCGACAACGGCACGAGCGGATGGGCTGACATCAGCGGCGCCACCTCGTCCACCTACACGCCCGTGGCCGCCGACGAGGGAAAATATTTGCGCGCCAAGGAGGGACAGTCCAACACCGTCGGCACGGTCTACGCCTATAGCGCGGCGACGGCGGCGGTGACAGCGGCTCCCGTCAGCGTGTCGGAAGTCTATGTGCGCGACGATCAGGAGTACACGCACGGCACCGGTTACACCACCAACGATGTCCTGACCTGCACGGAAGGCACCCCGTACACGGGCGAAGAGTATCTGGCATTCACGGTGACCTCTGCAGATCCGGAGACAGGAGCGATACTCACGCTACTTGGCAATTCGCCGCTCTATCTATCCAGCTCCGTGCCGTCGTCCCCATGCAGCGCATGGAGCGGCGGAACAGGCACCGGGTTTTCCATCAACATAACGGTGATTCCCCAATAGCGCGAAGTGCCGGCGCGGTCTGCGGGATTCGGGAATCGGGTATCGCGATACTGCAGGCCACGTCCCCGGCTTGGCGATCGTCATTACAAGTAATCGCCGACTTATAGAGTCAGTCTACAGTCGAAGCTACGCCATGGTCTTGCCGTTGCCGTCCACGCGCACGCAACACGCCTCGACGATGGCCCAAATCGCCACCACAATCGAAGCGATGATCGTCCAGCACAGAAGAAGACTTAGCACAAGTTGGATGACGGCTCGTGTGTATCGCGACGCATAGAAATTATGGACGCCGAGCATGCCGAAAAACACGGCTGCAAGGACGTAAAAGTTGCGCTGCGTTCCGAGAACAACCACGAGGGGCGTCGCGGCAGGGGGACGGAGCAGATGACCGCATTGTGGGCAGGCTGGGGCACTATCTGAGAAGTCACGGCTACAATCGGGGCATTTGATGAGTGGCATGAGTAGAGACCGTATGTAGTTTCACCACAGCTTGCAAACCCGCAGATACTCAGGGACTAAGTCAGTCTAACCTCGGTCCCCCGCCGCGTGCGCGAGATGCCATCAAAGGCAGCCCCGCCACTCCGTGGTGGGAAGTATGATGGTCCAATCCCGCGACGGAGTCGCGGGCTACGATTTCCCGGGCTGAGTGATGAAATCCCTTCAGGATTTCCGGCGACGATCATGATCGTCGAGGTGGATCGCGACCTCCGGGCGCGATTTCCTTTCGCTCGCCTGCAACCGCGCGTCCGCATCTTCATCGGCAGGGCGAACCGTCCCGGTGGGCCGGGCGCGATTTCCTTCGATCACCAAAACGCGCCCGGAGGTCGCGTTCCACCTCCGCTCGCATCCGCCGACTCACGTCGGCGGCTACGAAGACGGCCGTCGTCGCCTCCAACTCATCCGCCTCACAGGCCGAGCGCCTTCAGTTCGGCTTGGGCGCAGTAATGATTCATGCGGCCCTTGCGATCCATCGCCAGGCATTTTCGGAAACAGTCGGCTGCGCCAGTCTTGTCGCCCGCCAGCAGCCGCTTCATGCCCGCGTAATACCATCCTTCCGTGCGCCGCCCCCGCTCTCTGTATGAGTTGGGCGAGGCGGCCGCCGCCATCAAATTGCCCTCGCTGATTTTGCCGAGCAGGAACTCCGCGATCGGAACCGGCCACAGGTCGGCGGTGTTGTCGCGCTTGTCAAAGTAAGCCGCGAGTTCCTTGTCCCCAGCCTGCTTCT
>JBAZIR010000065.1:0-19741 GCA_041651735.1 Verrucomicrobiia bacterium
GATGCCCGTCGCGTTGGGTCCGAAGCGGCGGAGTTCCGGGCCGGCCAGCAGCGAGAACTTCAACCACGGCAGCGGGCTGCCTTCGGCGCCAAAAAGAGGCCGCTGGTAGTCGTTGGAAAACTCCGTCGGGTTGCCCAGGAACGCCTCTTGGTACTGATGACCATAGCGATAGCCGATCACCAGGTAGGTCTTCTCGAAAACCTTGTAACCGATGTCCACGCCGCCGTTCATATCGTTGCGGTCGGCATAGTTGAGATAACCCGCGGTGCTGCGGCGGTCGGTCTTGTAGTCGTTCATATACCACGCGCCTATTGGCCGGATGAACCAATTGCCAATCGGATACTGGACCTTGAAGCTATCCTTGATGTTGATCGCCGCGCGCCGGTCGCGAACGGGGACGCCGCCGATGGCTGGAGCGCCGCCCGGGCCGGTGAATGTCGGGCCGGTCGTATTGCCGTCAATGTACGTCACCGAGTTCAGGACTTCGTAGGTGGCGTCGCCGATCTTGCCGGCGAAGTTCAGGTTGCCGCGGTGGTCGTTGTGGTTCTCTGTAGGCTCGGAATGATACCGCACGATCTCCGGCGAGTAATTGGCGTTGATCAATAATTCCGGTCCCGGTTCCCACTCCAAACCGACAAACGGCGATATCGCGGTAACGAACGACTGGCGATGTGCCTGGCCGGTCACGTCCTGGAGGTAGACATTGCTGTCGTACGACTCGCTGGCCGTGATGCTCGCGCTGGGGCGCAACTGGGGGCGCTTCGCAGGCGCAGTGGATTCGACGGTTGCCGCAGGCGCAGCCGATTCGATGGTTGCTGAGCTTGTTTTGGATTGCGCATGGCAGGGGGCGACTGTCGCCGACAGGAACACCAGCAATCCGATGGGCACAACGATCCCGGCATGAATAGGGCAAACTATTCTCATGTTCCTTTATCGGCCGAAAGCCGCAAATACTTTAGCGTTTTTAGGGACACGGACACGCGGGGGATGTGGATGCAGCGCTCGCAGATCAAGTCCATCATCCCATCGATTCCATGAATTGAAGACGAAGAGGTTGTCAAAGGTTCTGCTTTCACACACGAGGGGCCGAAAGAGCAGCCGTTTGTCCGGATGGTCATCAACAAGGGCGATCTTCTTCACGGAAGATCCCGCTCCTTTTCAAGCTTGGGACGGACCTGGTCGAAGGCGGCTTCCAGTTCACGCAACATGGGGGGGATCTGTTCAGCCTGTTTGCTCATCGCAAGCTGTTCGATGCGGGTGGCGAGTTCGTACACGGCGCGCGCTCCGCCGTGAGCGGCGCTGGAACGGATGGGATGGACGGCCTGTTGAATGGCTTCGAGGTTGCCCGCTCGTTCGCCCTCGCGGGCGGCTTCCAGTTTCTTCGGAATGAAATCCAGCACAATGCCGAGCATCTCACGGACAAGTTTCCGCCCGCCGATCTTTTCCAATCGGGCTATGGCTGCTGCATCCCAGCTAATATCATCACTCACGAGTATTCCCTTGTTCGATATGTCTGCGACAGCGAAGGATTCTCCCCGAAGATGACACCGGCGTCAACAGCGGGTGCAGCGCTGACTTTGCGCTCATGCGGCCGACGAGTCTCCGTCGGCTGAAGAATCCTTCAGCGCGCGCAACAGTGCGCGGCTGGGCCGGTTCTTGAGCGTGCCGTTCAGCATCCGCTCCAGATCGTTGCCCCATTCCTCCGCCTTCTTCAGAACGGCCTGCGCTTCAGAACCCAGCCGCTTGGCTTCGTCAGCGGTCAGTTCTTTGGAGGTCACGACAAAGACCGGGATATGCCAGTGGCGCGGGTTCTTGCGGATCGTGTCCAGGAAGGCCATCCCGTCCATCTCTGGCATCATGATGTCGAGGAGGATCAGGTTGGGCGTGAAGGTTTCGAGCATCGCCAGGGCTTCACGACCGTTGGTGGCCATGCGCAGTTCGGTGACGCGGCCTTGGAGATGGGCGGCGAAGAGGCGGCGGTCATCTTCATTGTCTTCGACCACGAGGATGCGGGAGCGGGGGATGAAGCTGACGACGCGCAGCAAGTCTTCACGGGAGACGGGTTTTTGCAGCATCTCAACGGTGCCAAGGACGGTGCCGCGCCTTTCTCTTGCGACGACGCTGACAACGATGACAGGGATATCCTTCAGGTCCGTGTCGGCTTTGAGCTGTCGGAGGACTTCCCAGCCGTTCATGTGGGGCATGAGCAGGTCGACCGTAATGAGGTCGGGCCGGATTTCCTTCGCCATCCGCAGGCCCAATTCCCCGCTGTCAGCGGCGACGACGTGACAGCCGAATTGTTCGATGAGATTGGTCAGAAGAACCCGGGAGTCGGCCTCGTCGTCGATGATCAGCACCAGTTTGTCGTGCAGAGGCTGCGTGGCTTCCATGGCGAGGATACGGTTCGTCACTTCGGCGGCGGCTTCGGCGGCGGAGAGGCCATGCACCTCGGCCAGCGGCGCGGGATGCACGATGATGTCGGCGGAGGTTGGGCGCGTTGTCAGGACGATGCTGAAGGCGGAGCCTTTGCCGGGTTCACTGGTGACTTCGAGACGGTAGCCCATCAACTCGCAGAGGGCCTTGGAAATGGTGAGGCCGAGGCCGGTGCCGCCGTATTTACGGGTGGTGCTGGGATCGGCTTGCTGAAACGCCTCGAAGATAGCCGCGAGCCGGTCTTCGGGAATGCCGATGCCGGTGTCGGCGACGGTGATGCGCGCCGGCCGGTGAGTGTCCTCTTCCACAGAGACGCTGACGGTGACGCTGCCCCGTTCAGTGAACTTGAGCGCGTTGCCGACAAGGTTGATGATGACCTGCTTGAGTTTGCCGGGGTCGGTTTCCAGCGGCGCGATGTGGTCAGGCAGCTCAGCGGCGAGCTTGACCGGACGGTCGTGAAGTTGTGGCTCGAATTGGCTGATGATGCTCGCGATCAGCCGGTCCAGTATCACGATCGAAGCCTCGACTTCCACCCGTTTGGCTTCGATCTTGGAGAGGTCAAGAACCTGGTTGATCAAATCCAGCAAATGTCTGCCGTTGGCCACGATCCGTTCCAGGAAGGTCAACTCTTCGGTGTGCAGATGACCGCTCTTGTTCTTCAGCAGGATGTTCGTGAAACCGATGACGGAGTTCAGCGGCGTGCGCAATTCGTGGCTCATGTTGGCCAGGAACTGGCTCTTGGTGCGGCTCGCCGCCTCGGCGGTTTCCTTGGCGTGACGCAGTTCCTCCTGCGCGCGTTTGCGTTCGGCAATTTCCACGGCCAGTTCGTCCCGCGAGACCGTGACCGACTTCAGTTTTTCCGTCATCTCGTCGAAAGAATGCGCAAGCTGTCCGACCTCGTCCCGGGATCCGGTGCTGACCTTGTGGTTGAGGTTGCCGGAGCCGATGATGGTGGTGTCCTTCTGAAGCTGCTCGAGGGGCAGGACGACGCCGTAATCGAACAGCCATGAGATGCCGATCAAGATCACTCCGATCAACACCACGGACGTCAGCATGATGATCGTGCTCTGATCGCGGGCCGATATCGCTCGCTGGCCGTTGAGCGCGGCCAGTTTCGACGCGTCGGACACCATCGCATGGGTTCGCGCGTCCAATTGGCCGACAAACCGCTGCTTCAGTTCAAGCGAGACGGCGGGGTTGGTGGAAAGCTTCCCGCGCGTGGCTTGGAGTTGCACCAGACTGACGAAGATATTCCGAATCTCCTGATTGTTCTGCCGGCATTGCTTGAAGATGGCCCGGCTTTCCGGATCGGCAAAGTTCGCGCTGCCGAGCAGCCGCGTCAGGGAATCGTGCTTCATCAACCACTGCGCCTGCGCCCGCTCGCTTTCGTGCAACACGTAGTCCGTCGTCAGGATTCCCAACTCGAACAGGCCGCGGGTCAACTCATTCGCTGCCGCGCTTTCCTGCCAGGCCGCGTTGATCTGCCGGAACCCCGTCACCAACGCCACCGAAGCGAGCACAATGATGCCCAACGAGCAGAGAATGATGATGTGGAGCTTCGTCTTGATCTTCATCGCTTCGCAATCACCGAAGGACGCTCACCACCGACAGTCCGACTGGCAGCATTGCGTCGAGACGGACAAACTGCAAGTAGTTTGGCGCTGCTTTCGTTCTCGTCTTTCGCCGTGGCGTTGTCATGGACCTCTAGCGAATGACGCTGACCGCCGACGGTTTCACCGCCAACATTGTTTCAAGATGGATGAGTCGCAGAAAATTCGGCATCGCCGCATCTTCCGTCAGGTGATTGTCGATGATCCATCGCACCTGATCTTCCAGCGCGACCAACAGTGATTGGCTCAGCCTCACCCGCAGGTCCAGACGGGGCCAGACCCGCTGCAGAGTTGGCTCCGGCATCGAGATCGTCCTGGCCACGATACTTCTTGCGCGCGCCGGCTGGCTTCTTGCGAACGCCTCGGCATCAAGCAACGCGCGGACGACACGGCGTGCTGCCTCCGGTTGTTCCTGCAGAAAACGTTCGGAAACCACGAGGTTGTAATACTCCACGTAAAGCCCCGGCTCTTCAAACGTCACCGCGTTGTTTCCCAGCAGCGCCACAGCCTGGCTCGTGAAAGGTTCCCGGCTGGATACGGCTTCCACGTCGCCACGAGCCATCGCCTTGGGGAAATCAGCTTGTGGCATGTCACAAACGGTCACGTCCTTCTCTGACAGGCCGTGTTTCAGCAGGAACATGTGCAGGAAGAACTGTGCCACCGAGGTCTTTTGCGTGGCAACGCGTTTGCCTTTCAAATGGGCGGGCTGGGTGATGCCGCGGTCTTTCCGTGCCACGATTGTCACGTCGTTGTCCCACGAAGTGATGTTGGCAATGATGCGGAAATCCCGCTGTTTCAGGCTGCCGAACACAACCGGTGTATCTCCGGCCACGGCCATTTGTGTCTTGCCCGTCAGCAGCGCATCCATGGCGATCACACCGGTCTCGCACTTCTTCACGTCCACCGCAACGCCGGCGCGCGAGAACAACCCCTCATGGTTCGCGAGAATCACCAGTGACGTCAGCGGCAGCATGCCCACCGCCATCGTCACGGGTATTGCTGCCTTCGGTGGCTGTTGAGGTTTGCACGAACACCCCAGCCACGAGCCGAAAACAATGAGCATCCCCAGAGCCATCGATGGCGCAACAACCCTCACTTTCGATGACTGGTTGATGATGGTCATGAAGCTCCTTTCAACAAGGAGATTCTAACCCACGTTCATCGAGTTGGCTACCGCCTGCCGTGGTTGAAACCCACCGCCTCGCGTTTCAGCGTTGCGCCCGCGTTGTCCTGAATGGCCACGCCGGAGCACGATGGATCCACCCGAATCACAGCGGCGCGGTTTTGGAAGACATTGCCGCTCATCCGCAGATCGTGGCCGTTCGGAGCGAACGTCACCGCCTCGTCGGCGCAACCCTCGCCGAGTGCGAACACATTGTTGCGCACAATGACGGGACCGTAAGAGCCTTTTTCCTCGTGCAGGGTGAAGTAAAGTTCGGGCCAGCGCCGATATTCCCCGGTCTCGTAGCTGCGGCGGCTGCGGCGCGGGTCGCTTTCGCCCTTGGTCGTGTTGTTGACGAAAACGTTGCCCTGGAGGATGAAGTTCTTCGGCTGGTTGATCCAACTGCCGCGCCCGCCGTTGCGGAAGGTGTTGCCGGTGATGGTCACGTCCTCGCAGGACTTCTCCACGCTCATCACGCGCGAGCCGTTGGTGCCGTCGATCAGGTTGCCGGTGATCGTGGCGTTCTTGCAGAACTCGGCCAGAAAGAACGCGCCCATCCGCGAACCGATGATGTGGTTGTTGGCAAAAATCACGTTGCGGCATCGCTGCACATGCATCGTATCGCCCAGTGCGCTGAGCTGACAGCCGGTGATCCGCACGTCCCGCGCGCACATGATGTCCACCCCGCCCTTGCCCGCCGCTGCGCCGGCGGGCGCATAAAGCCCGTGAAACGCGCCGGAGAAGTTATGGATGAGCTGGACGCCATCACCGCTCGCGCCTTGGAAACGTATCGGCTTCCCGCCGGGTTTCGCCGATACCTTGATGTGGCCGGCGCCTGCCTCGACGACGAAGTATTGCCGGCCTCGCGTGATGTTTTTTGGCAGCGTGCCGCCGAAGAAGCAAAGAGCCCGGTTCGGCTCCGCGTCCTTGCTCACACTGATGGGCCGCACGCGATTATCGAAACGCACACGGTCGTCGCCGTCAGCCATCTGCACGCCCGAACGGACAAGGTCGTCGCGGAAGTAATGCCGCGCCCGTTCCACCTCCCACGGCTCGTAATCCTCCGGCCAGACAAGGGTCTGCCACAAATAGCCGTAGTCCCACATGAACTTCCCGCTCCGCAGCAGCGTGCAACTCTCCACATGAACACGCTCCGCAAACGCCACCACCTCGCTCTCGTTGCCCCGTTTGCCCGCGCCCTCAACGCCGATGACCGCGCCCGCGATGCCGTCCGAGCGCACATCGCGGAATGTGATGTCGCTCGTCGCGCCGCCGGGCGTTGTGCCGATGGCGAAAATGCGCGTGCTCACGTTCGGCTCCCACGAGTTTTCCCGCCGCGCCGGGTCGAAGCACTGACCCTGAAAAAAACCGCCGTGCCACGCGAAGCCAGTCACGTTCGTGCCGCAGAAGACAACCAGCCGTGTCTTGTCGCCGAGTTGCTTGGGCAGACGAAAACGAGCGCCGTGGGCAAACACCGTTGTGTTCGACGGAATCAGCACAGGTTTCTCCCCCGCGACGTAATAATTGCCGGGCGGGATCGTCACCACGCCGCCACCGCGCCGCGCCGCGTCGGCGAAGCACGCCATCAGCGCCGGCGTGTCGTCACTCACGTCATCCGCCTTTGGCGAATACGCCGCGAGGCTCACCGCAGCGCGGCTGGCGGTGGAAGCTTTACCGCTCCACGCAACCGTGTGGCAGGCGGCGAACGCCAGCGCAAGGAAGGCCACAGGAAAACTGCGGGTCGTCATGGACAAAGATTTGAGTTTCATGGCTTCGGAGATCGTTGGGTCACAAGCGCATTTTTGGGCACGTCGGGTGCGACATCGGCGGTTTTGGCGATGCCGCTGAGGTCGTTGGCAACGAGCGCGATGTTCTGGCTCTTGTTACCGGTGATCTTCAGGAATGTGCCCTCCTTCGCGCGCGGCTGGCAGCCTCGGATGAGCGCATCGCGCACCTGCGCCAGACCGAACACTGCCGCGCCACCCGGCCAGAAGGCTGCATCGAGGCCGTCCACCGCCAGATTCTCCACATCGTCGAACGCCATCGCATGGCGCAGGTCGGCAGCAGCGGTTCGCAACCGGATATTCGAGAAGCGCAGCCCTTTCACATGCCGGCAGTAGAACCCGTAGGCTGGCAGGTCGCCGAACATCGAGGACTCCGGATAGTTCTTCGGAAGCTCGGCAACCTGCTTTTCCGCCAGTTCGCGTGTGCCGCCGCCCTCGAATTCGAACACAAGGTTGTTGAGCGAAACGTTCTCGATGGGCGCGCCGGTCAGGCCGGTGATTGAGCAGCCGGTCTTTCCAACGCCCGTGGCGACGATGTTGTTGATGACGACGTTCCTGAACGAACCGACCGGCAGTGGCTCCATGCCTTCCTTGAACGGCCGCCCGCGGTCACCCAACCGCAGGAACAGCGGAACGTTGACGCCGTGGATGCTGATGTTGGAGATAGCGACACGCTCCAGTGTCCCGCCGTCCACCAGTTCCAACGAAATACCGCCCATGCCGCGGCTGCGACCGTAGGTGACGTTGGTGTGGGACGGCGACGTCACGACGCAATTGACTATGGTGATGTTCTTGAAACCTCCGTTGGACTCGGTGCCCATCTTGATCGCGTTGCAGTGGCTGCGAGCGACACAATCGCTGATCGTGATGCTGTCACAGGGACGCTCGAACGTGCTCTTGAGCGTGATGCCGTCGTCGTCGCTTTCGAAGACGCACTGCGAGACGGTGCAGTCCCTGCAACCGTCGAGGTCGAGACCGTCGTTGTTGGCGTTGCCAAAGTTCCAAACGCGGATGCCGCGCATGGTCAGCCGCTCGCAACCGAGGTAATGCTGCATCCACATCGCCGACTTCTGGAGACGCACACCCTCGATCAGCACATCGCGACAGTTGACGAGCCGGATGAGATAGGGCCGGTTCTCGTAGGGTCGGGCGCGGCTCACCATCTTGAAATGGCTGCCCTGCCCGTCAATCACTCCCCGCCCGGTGATGCCAATGTTCTCCAGGTTCTCGCCGGCGATGAGACTCTGTTTAACGTAGCTGTCTGTGTAGGAGCGAATGGCGGGTATGTTGTGCGGGTAGTGCGCGATATTGGTGCTGCCGAGCAGCGTCGCGCCGGCCTCAATGCGCAGCGTCACGTGGCTGCGCAGGTAGATCGTGCCGGAGAGGAACTGCCCGCCCGCCAGCACCACGGTGCCGCCGCCAGCCGCCGCACAGGCGTCGGTTGCTTTCTGGATCGCGGCGGTGCAGAGCGTGGAGCCGTCAGCCTTCGCGCCGAAGTCGCGGACATCGAACACAGTGTCGGCGGCAAATGCCGCAGTGCTCCATACAGTGAGAATCGTGGCGGCAACGAAATAGCGAGTCATGGCAATTGAATCTCCTGTCTGCGCTTATGGCGCAAGGCCAGCTTCTGCCAACATGGTTCCGGTTTCAAGTCCCGGCCAGTCACGCGCAAGGAAGCGCTGCTGCCCGCCGGCAACCCTGCCCTGACCCGCGGCATGCGGGTGGCGGGCGCGAGCCCTCATGGGCATCACATTGACGCAGGTATCACGCGAGACCCAGCACTTTATCCATCCGCTTGGCCAGGTCGGTGAGGTTGTCCCAGTCGCCGCCGGCAACTTCGGCGGCGGCCCAGCCGCTGAATCCCAGCTTCGCCAATTCCTCGCGCACGCCGGCCCAGTTGATGCTGCCTTCGCCAAGCGGCGCCTTGAAACCGGCCATCATGCCTTCCTTCATCGCCACGGGCAGGCTGTATTCCTTGATGTCGAGTTTGCCAATACGCTTGCCGAGAACCTGAATCCAATGCTCGCTCACACCCCAGCGCATCACGTTGCCCACGTCGTAGTGGACGCCAACCCACGGGTGCCCGATCTCGTCCACGTAACGCATCATATCGAGCGCGCTGATGAGAAAACTCGCCCAGACGTTCTCAATGAGGATCTTGACGCGCACCTGCTCGGCATGCGGAGCGGCGGCCTTGATGACGGCTTGTGTCTCGCGCCAGTTGTCCCAGAAGGTTTTCTTTGAATCGTAACGCGCGGTGACAAGGACGCTGTCGCCGCCGAGTTGTTTGCAGAGGTCGAGCGCGGCCTCGATGCCCTTCTCCCCGGCGCCGGTCACGCCGTCAATCATCAGTCCGCTCTCCTTGCTTGCGGCGATCCACTCGTCGGCGTTCTTGACCTGGCCACAGGTTGGCTCCACACCATCGAAACCGCAGGTCTTGAGCTTGCGGAATGCCTCGACCAGCGGCAGCGACTTGTTCTTGACCATGCCCCACTTCAGGCTCTTGCGAATGCGGAGCGTGGCCGGGGCGGCTGGCGCATTGCCCGGCAGGAAGGCGCCTGCAACGGCGGCGGAGGCGGCGGCAGAGAAGAAGCTGCGCCGGGACAAGGTTGGGTGGAGGGCGTTGTTGTTTTTCATGGCTGTAGGATTGGTCAAGGGTTTGGGTGCTATCGCTCTATGGGTCGTTCAACGTTTCTTGAGTGACACGCCGATGCCGGAGGTTTCCATGTTCAGGAACAGCGTCTCCAACTCCGGGTTGCTCGTGATCGCCTTGACGTAGCGCGGGTCGGCCATCCGCTGGTCCATGTTGTGCGCCACGACCAGGCCGCCGGGCCGCACCAGTGGCAGCAGCTTCTCCAGGTAATCCAGATAACCCTGCTTGTCCGCATCGAGGAAGAGAATGTCTATCGGCTCCTTGAGTTTCTTGACCTCCTCGTGCGCGTCACCCTCGACGAGCGTCACGAAGCTCTCCACGCCGGCCCGTTTCCAGTTCTCACGGGCCTTGGCGGCGCGTTCGGCATTGATCTCGAACGTCGTCAGTTTGCCGCCGGTCTTTTGCAGCGCCAGCGAGAACCAGAGCGCCGAATATCCGATCGAGGTCCCGATCTCAACCACATGTTTGGCGCCGATCGACTCCGCCAGCACCCGCAGGATGCGGCCGTCGCCGTAGGGAACCGTCATGTTGCCGCGGCGCTGCTTCTCGCTCATCTCTTCCAACACGGCGAGGATCTTCTTTTCCGTTTCCGACTTGGGCAGCGTGGTGCTGGCGAACGAAATACTGCCTCCGCCGGCGGGTCTCGACGGCCGGCCGGCCGGGCCTTGCGCAAACGTCGTGGCAGCCAGCAACGCAACAGCGAGAACTCCAGATGCTCTGATGGTGATTCCTGGTTTCATTTCAATCTCCGGGTTGGGTGCTTCATCTCCACTTCATTAAGGCTGTGTATTATGCGAGGCAGGCTTCCTTGGGTCGAGCTTCGGGCAGACACTCCTGTCCGCCCGTCTGCAAAAAACCGCCGCCAGCCACAGTGCGGCACCAAAGCTGATCACATGACCGTTCATGATGCGGAAACCTATGTTTGCGCGGCCAAAGTTCTACTCCTGCGCGCAGCACAAGCAAGCCTGCGTTTGCGCGAACGGCGCTCCGCTGACACGCTTGACGCGATGCACATGACGTGACAGTCTCCGCAACAGAAACCTGAGCCGGCTCGTTCATGGAGAACGGTGCCGAGATTGGGTGAATACGGACATCGGCATCACTTATGAAGACCAAAGCCCTCGTGCGTTTTCTGAATAGAGCCGCCCATTTTGAAGCAGACATGGAACTGGCGGACGCCCTGTCCCGCCTCGCGTCGCTACAAGACGCAAGGGGCAATAAGCTGTTGCCGACTGTTGATCCCGACAGACACCCCCGCCTTGCAACGCGAAAAGCCAGCGAGCACAACCGAAAACTTGCGTGTAAGCACCTCAATACCACCATACGCGCGTCTTATATCAAGGACATCTATGAGGAACTGGGTCATTACATCACTGCCATTCTCCGAGGTTGTGCCTTGAAAGGGTTGGATGGCAATCGGCTTATTGGAGACCACCAGTTCAGCATAGACGCGAATACACTTCTCTCCCTTGGTTCTTGGGATGCTGTTTTGGATTACCTGTCCACGGAGCTTTTCCGAAAAGTGGAAAGTCAACGAAGCACTCCAAAGGTTATCGCTGCATTGGGAACCAAGCTCAACCTGAGTTTGGATCCCGCAGTGGTGGAAGCAGCGTTGCCCTATTTGGAGATAAGGCACATCCTTGTTCATCGGGACGGAATAATTGATCGTGAGTTCGCGGCTAAGCATCCCCAACTTAACTTGAAGGAAGGAGATGAATTCACCTTGGGGTATTCAGAAATTGCAAAGGCACGTGACACGATTCACGCGCTGGTGGCCCACATTGATGAAAAGATCGTTCAGAACGGCCTCGTTCCGGCAGGCGAATTGCAGCCGTAGCTCGCGACCAAACAGAGGGGTGTTCGCGGAAAAGTAGTTCTCACGCTTCGCGTGAGGGTTGTCCTTGATAGCATCACGTGGAGCGTGATGACTACTTTTTCGGCTTCGGCAGGTTCTTGAGCAGGCCGGCGTTGGTGCGCTTCAGTTCGGCGAGCAGTCGGGCGCGGAAATCTTCGAGAACGGCGCGGTGTTCCGGGACGAGGGCGAGGTTGGTCAGTTCCTCGGGGTCGGCTTCGAGGTCGTAGAGTTCCTCAATTTCGTTTTCGACGAGGATGCGGATGTATTTGTGGCGGCCCTGGCGCAACGAAATCCACCACGGCAAGGGGCCTTGGTCGGCTTTCGCCGGGACGGCGCAGTCGGTTTGGTCGCCGAACTTGAGATAGAAGTGCTCCATCATGACTGACCTGTCCCAAGCGACGGCGGGGTCTTGCAATAGCGGTCGCAGATCACGGCCGTGCATCGTCCACGGCAGTTTGACGCCCGCGACGCCGAGCAACGTGGGCGCGAGGTCCACGACGGTGACGGGCTGCTTGCACACGCCGCCGCGCGCGACCCGGCCGGGCAGGCGGAAGATCATCGGGGCTTTGATGCATGCGTCGTAGCCTCCGACCTTCCACGCGAAGCCATGCTCGCCCCACGCGAAGCCTTGATCGGAGGTATAGACGATCAGCGTGTTGTCGAGTTGGCCGGTTTCTTCGAGCGCCTTCAGCAACTTGCCGACGCCTTCGTCGAGAGCGGAGACGAGCTGGTTGTAGCCGCGGACCATCTCCGGCAACGGCTGCTGGCGTTTACCCTTTCCATAGAGCGGCATCCCGTCGTCGCGCTTCGTCCACTGGCACCATGTTTGCATGTGCGCGGGCTTGCCGGGGCGCGGTGGAAACACGTCGGACGGCACGGGCGCTTCGGCGTCCTTGTATTGCTCCTTGTGGCGCGGGTGAACCGTGTTCGGCAGATGCGTTGCGTTGTAACAGAGCCAGAGCATCCACGGCCGGTCGTGCTTGCGGCGCAAGTAATCCTCGGCGAAGCGCGTGTAAACGTCGGTCGAGTAGCCCGGCACGACAGCTTTCGGCGCACCATCAATGCTGAGGATCTGGTCGTTATACCAGTCGCCTTTGATGTCGGCCTGGTCCCAGACGACGGAGTGGTCCCAATTGCGGCCGTGGCCGGCGTCGTGACTGAGGTGCCACTTGCCGATCATCGCGGTGTGGTAGCCCGCCTTACGCAACTCGGCGGGCCAGTGGCGGCAGACCTTCGGGTCATAACTGGCCTCAAGGATGCCCGTCAGTGTCAACCCACGGATGCCGTGCGGCAACAAGCCCGTCATCACACACGCGCGGCTGGGCGTGCACCACGACGCGCCGTAAGCGCTGGTGAACCGCACACCGTCGGCAGCGAGCCGGTCAATGTTCGGCGTCCGCACCCACGGCCATGCGCCTTGGTCGCGGTAACAGCCAAGAGTGCGGTAGCTCTGGTCGTCGGTGTAGATGAAGAGGATGTTCGGGCGCGAAGCCGGGCCGGCCATCGCGGCGACTGTGAACGCAAGCCATGCGGCGACGGATAAAAACCTGCGGCGACAACGAATCATGATTCTCCGGTGTAGGAACCGCTGGCTGAGTAGAACACAGCGGGCGGTCGTCTCTCAACAGTCATTTTCAACGACTGACGGACAACTCCATCATCCGCCGAAATTGCGGCGAGTCGGCTGGAAACCGCCGGCACGCGCTGATCACAGCGTTCCAGATGCAGCGGTTGTTCCCGGCCGACCTTTGTCGTGCTTCCGGCCAATCCAAGGGATTGAGCCCGCTCTCGCGCGAGGCAACGTCGTCCTGGCGATCCAGCTCTTCGAGCAGCGCCTTGAGGAGCCGCGCGCCGTGGAAGATGTCGTCCTCGATGATCGGTTTATCCGAACCAAGACACTTGGTGGCGAGCAAGTCTTGCGGCACATGAACTTTACCGACAGGGTCCGTCGCACGGGCGAGCGCCTGCCAGAACCGGCTCGCGCGGTAGCTGAGTTTGAACAGGCTTTCCAACTCCGCAGTGCTCGCAGGCAACGAACTGGCCTCGCCCTCGCCCGCGCGCAGCAGGTCTTCCGACCACCGCGCGATGCCCTCGTAATACCACGGCGTCTTGAACAGCGTGTATCCGTTCTGGAAAACGTGGAACAGCTCGTGGGCCGGCGTGAGGTTGCGGGCTGTCAGCCTGGCGGAGAGGTCTATCGTCAGCACGGCAATTCCTTCGGGCGGATCGCTGTCCCGATGGTAGTTTACGATGGCATCGCCGGCCATGCCGTTGCTGTCCGGCAAGGCCCAGACGTTCACATCCATAAACTTCACGCGGCCTTTGTAACGCAAGCTCTCGAAAGGATGCCGCAAGCCCAGCACTTCAACGTAGCAACGCCGCGCCGTCAGGAGCTGGAGCGCGAGGTTTTGGATTTTATCCGGTACACCGTCGCCGTCGCTGTCTCGCTGGTCTTCGGCTGCCATAGCGTCCTTGCCTGCCAGCGTGTAGTGGATGCGGAACTCTTCGAGAACGAAGCGCCTGTCCAACGCGGCGCGGTTTCGCTGCCACTCGGGCCGCTGCTGCACGCGCTCGACGCCAAGCGCGGACGCAGTCACAAGAGCGACGATGGCGATGCGGCAAAGGTTCCAGTTCAACGGGCGCGGTGCTACTTCAGTTCCTTGACGCGGAGGTTTCGGAAATAGACCTTTGCGCCGTAGTTGCCGTGCGCGTGGAGGCCGATGAAGCCTTTTTCGTAGAAGAGGCCGGGATGCTCGTGGCCATCAATCGGCTTCACCTTGTCGAAGTCGGCGTCCACGATCACCACGCCGTTGAGCGTGACCTTCACGTGGCGGCCGTCGCAGACAATCTCTTCCTGGTTCCACTGGCCTGCGGGCTTGAGATGGCCTGGCTTGGCGGGCACGACACCATAGAGCGAGCCGTGGTGCTGGTAATCCTTGAGCGCCGGCCAATCCTTGGGTTCCTTGCCCTTGAGCGGAATGCCGCGGTCGTAGTAGGGGTCGTCGAGAACCTGGACCTCCGTGCCCTCGATGTGCGGCTGCTTGCTGACCTTGGTGCGAATGCCGACGCCGTTGTTGCCACCCGGGTCCATCTTGATCTCCAGCCGCAGGATGAAGTTGGCAAACTCCTTCGTCGTGAAGATGTGAATTTTGCCCGTGTCCTTGCAGATGAGCTCGCCGTTCTCGACGCAATAGCTGCTGGTGTCACCGCCGATGCCCTGCCAGCCGTCGAGGTTTTTGCCGTTAAAGATCGGCACGAAGCCTTCTTCGTCAGCGAACGCGGCGGTCGTGGCGAAACAAAGTGCGGCAGCAAGGATGAGGATGGAATGTTTGTTCATGACTCGAATGTTCCTTTGTGTTGTCAGAGTTCTACTTCGTCCCGGCCAACAAGCAAGCCTGCGGTTGCACTCTCGCTCACTCGATTGCGGCAGCGAATCATAATTTTCCTGTGTAGCGACCGCAGTTCGATTAAAGCACACGGGGCAGTCGCCTCACAACAGCCATTCTCGGCTCATGTTGCCAGTCGCGCAGTCTTGCCGGGAATGTGGGAGGGGCCTTAGCGCCCCGACAACAACCGTGGAGTTATTGATTCGCCTGCCCGGAGTCGGGGCGCTAAGGCCCCTCCCACATTCAAAACGCAAGGTTCCAGTTCAACAGGCGCGGTGCTACTTCAGTTCCTTGACGCGCATGTTTCGGGAATAGACCTTCGCGCCGTAGTTGCCGTGCGCGTGGAGGCCGATGAAGCCTTTTTCGTCAGCGGACATGGCGGTTGCGTTCACTCCATTGCCACGACGGCGATCTCGTACACACCGACGGTGGGCACGGTAAATGTCACGAAACCGCTCTCTTGTTTGAAAGATACCGTGATGTCGGCAGCGTGCTCCGGGCTGGCAAGCGTGACGGACTTGGCGGTGCGGCCCTTTGGCAGCGCGACGCGGACAGCGATGTTTTTCACCGGGTTGTCGGTGCGGTAGTTCACCAGATGGACCATGCGGCGATTTGGCTGTTCGGTCAGTTCCGCGCAGAGGGCTTTCGAGTCGCATGTGATCGAGAGGGAGAGTTGTCCGCCGCACGTGCGGCGGATTGCGTCGAGCCAGTCGCCTTTCTCGTCCACGCGCACGACGCGTTCTTGCGGCAGGTCGTCGAGCGCAGGCTGCTTGCGAGGGAACATCCATTCGTTGTGCGTCGCCAGCGGGCCGATGATGCAGAGCCGCCCGCCTTTGGCGACGTAGCGGCGGATTGCTTTTACCTGCGCGTCCGAGAGCGCGACGCAGCCCGGCATGATGAGCGCGGGCCAGCGCGAGAGTTCGTCGAGTTGCTGGTCGAACACCAACTGGAAGGCGCAGCGGTTGGCGATGAGTTTGTCTTCGACATCGCCGGTGAGCCTCGCCGTTTGCCGCGGGCCAAACTGCATCGAGGGATGACTCCGGAACACGCCGACATCGGCCACGACCTTCGCGTCGCGCAGCAGGTCGTGGCGCTTGTGATAGAAGCTCACGAACGGCAGCAACGCGGGCGACATCGGCCGTTCGTTGCCGGGATATTCCCAAAGCTGATCGTATTCGAACCAGCAGATGCAGCCGAAACAATCGAGGTTGAAGGCCATGGACTCGGCGGCTTCGAGCGTGTTGATCGTGTAGACGAACGCCGAGTTGTTCAGGCCGCGCGCCGCCTTGAAGGTGCGGATGCGCGTGGTGAGCGTGTCTTTGGCGAAGCCGGGATGGCGGCCTTCGTCCCAAAACGCCTCGCCGCCGCGCAACAACCGCCCGTGGTCCACCGACCAGCGGATCGTCGGGCTGATGCCGGCCGGATTGGTTTCCATGAGGACGTCCGGCCGCAGCTTGCGCGCGTAGCGTGTCATCGAGTGGAACGAATCGGAGATGGACTGGCTGCAGAAGTCCGCCCACGCGCGACCCAGCAGGTTGGTGCAGGTGCGGTCCGGCGGCGTCACTGCGCCGATATCGGTGATGCCGTTCTCCTTCAGCAATGACGCCGGGAACGTCTTGCGCAGATACTGGCGGAATCGCGCGACCGAGTTCGCGTCGTGGCCGGGGCCGATGACGTAGTTGTCGAAGTGAACGAGATCGGTGCGCATGTCCTCGACGGCGAACCGCACGATCTTCCGGTAGAACGCTTCCGCGTCGGGATGATTGCGGTTCCAATAATAACGGTAGCCGGCCTTGCCATACGTGACCGGCGTGCCGTCGGGGTTGAGCACGACCCAGTCCTTGGCCTGCGGCATCTCCTTGAAGAACAACTCCCAGATGAATGCGCCGCTGTAGGTGTAGCATCCGACGCGCAGCCCGGCATCGTGGCAGAGCTTGGCGAACTTCACCGCGTCAGCCATGCTCTCGCGTTCCGCTTCCAACCCGCCGCCTTTGTAGCAGTGCATCATCACAAAGTTCACGCCGAGCGCCTTGAGCTTCGCCACCATCTCCGGGCCGTGCTCGCGTTCGTAAGCCGCGCGTTGCTCTGCCGTTGGCGTGTAGCCCTCCGCGCCGTCGCGCCGCACACGGAATAACAACGGTTCCCAACTTCCCGCCATCACAATCCCGTCCCGCCGCAGCCATTCCGGGCGTTTGTCTCCTTGTAGCGTGAGCAACGGCGTGTCGGCGGCGGTGGCAGAAAAATCCAAGGCCAGCGAACAGGCGGCCAAGATTAAGGCAACGATTATTGTTTTCGTCTTCATGCTGGCGTGCTCCTTATTATGATTGCCGATTGTGAGTGCCGAAATCGCCCCTCTGGGACGGTCGGTTCGTTCATCTTCATGCGGGGTTACGAACCACGCCATGAAGTCTCTCTCGCAAAACTCGCAGCGTCTCTTTGTATTTCTGGGGTTCTTCGGCACTCAGAACCGCCTCGTTGTATGCGGTCCCGAGCGGCACGATGGAGTTCTTCTTTAGCCTGCCCAGCCAGTCAAATTCACCCAGCAACTCGCCTTCCGCCAACCCGATGCTGAGAGTGGCAAATCGTGAATCGGAGTCACGCAATGCCCCGGCTTGGGTAATAAGTGTTTCGACCGCAACAAGCGCCTGTGGTGAGGTCAAGAAGTACGCAACCACTCCCAAGTGTGTGAAACTCCTCGCGTCTGGCATCGATGAATCCACGAGCCGCAAGAGAAGTGGCAGTGTGTGCTCGTTGTAGCCCCATGAGTTCGAATCGCTCAGGCTGACTACAATGAATCTTTTAATCTTTGCGCTCACAAAATGTCAAATAACTCGTCCTGCGCTAAGCGCGCGTTCCACTTCTCGCTCGTTGAATCTGCCGCCGGCACGCAGCCAGCATCGCCCGCCAGTGAGGGCGCAGGAACGCCGGTTGTTGTAGGGCGTCGCGGGCGTATTTGCGGCCGGCTTGCGCGAGGTCGAGCGTCGCCTCAATGCGCATCTCGTCGCGGTTATTCGCCAGCGCCAGCACGCGCGTGTCCGCCGCCACGATCTTCGAGTCGCCCGCGGACCAGAATCCGCCGCCCTGCGGGCCGACGGTGTTGGCGAAGACGTAGCACACCTGGTTCTCGAACGCCCGGGCGACGATGCCGTCGCGGCCGCCGCGCTTGGCCTTCGACACGGCGAGCCGGTCCAGCCCGGCGTTCGGGTGGAACAGGATTTGCGCGCCCATCATCACCGGCAGGCGGACCAGTTCGGGATAGCGCCGCTCGTGGCAGATGATCGCGGTGCACGGGATGCCGTCGAGCCGGAAGAAGGCCAGCACGTTGCCCGCCGCGAAGAACTTCGCGTCACCGGGCGTGAGTTGAATCTTGTGGTAGCGGAATACCTCACGCCCGCGCCGGTCGAACACAAGCAGCGAGTTGAACCATCGGCCCCGGGCGCGCGTCGGTGAGCCAACCAGCACGTTGCAGCGATGCTCGCGCGCCGCGCCGGCGACGGCCCGCAGACCCGCCTCAACAGCTGCAGGATCCAGTTCGCGGAAGTTGATGTTGTAGCCGGTGACGGCGGTTTCCGGAAACAGGATGGCGTCGCCGCCCGCCCGCGCGAACTCGGCCACGTGGCGCTCGATAAACGCGACGTTTTCCGGGATCGTGCGCCGGAACTTCATCTGCACCGCGGCAACTTTCATTTGCGTTTTCACGTCAGGAACGCGGCCCGGAGAGGGCTTTGACCGCCGCCTCGATCTTCGGCTCGTAGGTTTCCTTGCATTTGTTCACCAGCCGGCAGGCGACGCAGACCTCCTCGGTGAAAACCTTCTTGGTCACCTTGGCCTTGATCAAGCGATAGAGTTCGTCGGCGCTCATCGTGTCGCCGGGCTTCATGCCCAGCACGCGAATGGCGTTCTTGTCGGAGGTCATTGAGTTCTCGTTGTCCTGCGGATGCGTTGTCAGGCTTCTTTTGCAGTGCGCTTTCGCGCGGTCCCACCACTCGCACGGCGCGCAGATGTCGTCCACGCCAATGACGACCTTGATCTGCGCCTTGGGGTTGGCCCGGATTTTCTGCGCCACGGGACCGAGCGTCTTGTGGCTGGACTTGCCGGTTCCCAGCGCATCGAGCATATCGAAGAGGTGATGGCCGCGGATGACGATTGTTTGCGAGGGGTCGGCGGCGCACGCGGCGCAGCCGAAATCAAGCGGGCAGAGCACTGCGGCTCCGGTTAGCGCGGAGGCTGTCTTGATAAAACCACGGCGCGTGGTGGAGAGTTTCGCGGGACGGTCATCTGCGGTTTTCATGGTTACTCCGAGGTTTGTGGTTTCCTGCTCTGAAACCGAACATGCGTATTCTGGCCGAGGAGGGTGCAGGCGTCAATCGCTGGCTGAAGTGGTTGTTTCTTGCGTTGACGGGCTGTGGGAGTGGCGTAGGATGCGCGACAGCAGGTTATGGACGTTTCCCGAAGGTTCCCGGTTAGATTCCAAGGACAATATCTTATGCGAAAAACCCTTCTCAGCATGGCGGCAATGTTCGTCGCCTCCACTCTCGTGTGCAGCGTGTCCCCGGCCGCCGAGCCGTCGAATCAAGCTGCGCGGCAAAAGAAGCTCAACGTCCTGTTCATCGGCAACAGCTTCACCGCGTGCCATAACCTGGCGCAGGTCGTCAAGGCCATGGCCGAGGCCGGCGACCCGTCCCTTTGCTTTGACGTGACGACGGTCATCTACGGCGGGCGACGGCTGGTGGATCACTGGCGATTGGGCACCCCGAATTTCGTGCGGATTGCGGAGCTGACCGCTGCGCAAGAGCAAGCGACGATCAAATCGCTGGAGGAGATGGTCGCCAAGGACCCCAAGGATAAATATGCCGTC
>JBAZIR010000066.1:0-19573 GCA_041651735.1 Verrucomicrobiia bacterium
CTATGTGCATGGAGGCGGCTTTGATCATTACTGGAGATGCGGATTGTTTACCCTGCGGGGATGGTCGACCGATTCGCGGAAGTGGTATTTGTATGGCTCGCGGCTCATCTTCAAACCGCTGGATTCCCGTTCGCGGTCCCGGTAGACGCATCATGCGGGCAGGCATCCGGGAACGCATCTTGAAATCGACTCGGGCGGATTTTTCCTGTTCACTCTCATGAGCGCAGACACGATGGAATCCAAAGCGGAGAAATTGACTTAATGAAAACTCGATTGACTCGTTGGCTGAACGTGGTGGTTGTGTTGGCGTTGTTTTCCTCCCTGCCGGTCCAGGGAGCCGCAGCGGCGGACGGCGCGTTTGCGCGGAAGCTCCAGCCTCTTGTTGATGCGAACGTCATGGCGGGCGCGGTGATGCTGGTGGGAGACAAGGACAAGGTCTTCGCGGTCGAGGCGGTCGGCTACTCCGACCTCGCGGCCAAGACGCCCATGAAGACCGACGATCTCTTTTGGATCGCCTCCATGTCGAAGTCCATCACCGCCGCCGCGCTGTTGATCCTGGTGGACGAGGGGAAGGTGAAGCTCAACGACCCGGTGGAGAAATACATCCCCGAGTTCAAGGCGTTGAAGGTGGCCAAGCCGGACAAGACCCTAGTGCCGCCCAGCCATCCGATTTCCGTGCGCGAGATCCTATGCCACACGAGCGGCATGCGGTTTCTCAACACCAAGGACAAGAGCATCGTGGATTCAGTGCCGCTGGCCGAGTCCATCCAGAACGACCTCCTCGAACCCCTCTTGTTCGATCCGGGAACCGGCTACAAATATTCCAATGAGGGCATTGATACGGCGGGCAGGATCATTGAGATCGTGAGCGGGATGCCGTTCGAGAAATTTTTGGAAGAGCGATTGTTCCGGCCTCTGGGGATGAAGGACACGACCTTCTTTCCTTCCACGGCTCAACTGAAGCGGCTGGCCAAAAGCTACAGGATGAAGAAGGACAAGAGCGGGCTGGAGGAGCTGCAAATCGCCTACCTCAAGTATCCGCTCGACGGGCCGGGACGTTATCCTGCGCCGGGTGGCGGCCTGTTCTCCACCGCGTATGACATTGCGTGTTTCTGCCAGATGCTGGCCGGCGGCGGGACGTTCAGGGGCAAGGTCTGTCTCTCGAAGGAATCCGTCCACGAGATGACGATCAAACAGACCGGACCCTTGGTTAAGGACAACTATGGTTTGGGAGTATCCGCGCAGGACGGGATGGTTTTTGGCCACGGTGGAGCCTACAAGACCAGCATGACTGTGGATCATGGCCAGGTCCGGGTGTTTCTCGTGCAGCAGTCCGGCGGTTGGGCCAAGGGAAACCCGCACGGTGAATTCACCGCGGAAGCCAAGAGGATTTACCCGCCTGCCGGCGCGCCCATCGCCACCAAGCGATAGGGTTGCCCGCCCGGTCGCGCCTGTTTCAAAAGTAGGACAGGCATCTTGCTTGTCCATTGATGGATGATCGGACAGGCTGGAAGCCTATCCTGCTTCGATGGCCACACCTCACGCGTGCGACGGGGACCGAAGACCGGAGACGAAAGACGGTGGACGGAAAACAGAAATGACGCGAACCGTCTCGCGTCGCTTGCTGCGACTGACGACGATCATGGTTTCTGTTGGTGGATCGTCCGGGCGCGATTTCTTCTGATTGCGGAAACGCGCCTGGAGGTCGCGTTCCACCTGACGCTTCGCGGCCCCCCTCGCGTTCCCTTCATCTCCGACCGACCAACCTCGCGGCAACTGTCTAAAAAATATTCTTGACGGGTGTGTACTAGGACATATAGTACACACCAAACACCATGCTTGCGTTTCAAGTCCAATTCAAGCCGGGCATCCCCCTTTACGAACAGGTGGTGTTTGCCGTCAAAAAAGCGATTGTCTCGGGCCAGATGATGACCGGGGACAAATTTCCCTCCGTCCGGGTCCTCAGCCAGGAACTCCGGATCAATCCCAACACGGCGCACAAGATCCTCTCGGCGCTGGTGGATGAGGGACTGCTGGAGGTGAGTCCCGGCATTGGCACGGTGGTGGCCGCGGCGCAGCCCGCCACGAAGAAACAGTGCGGCGAGCTGCTGGGCGCGGACATCGAGCGATTGGTGGTCGAAGCCCAGAAGCTCGGACTGGATTTGGAAGACGTTGAAGAAGCAATCAAGGAACATTGGAAGCGCATCAAAAGGGGCCGTCTATGAGCCATGTGATTGAAACGAAGGGTCTGACGCAACGATTCGGAAAAACCGAGGCGGTGAAGAACCTGACACTGCAAGTCCCGCAGGGAAGCATCTTCGCTTTTCTGGGTCCCAATGGCGCCGGGAAAACCACGACCATCAAGGCCTTCATGAACATCCTGGAGCCATCGGAAGGCACGGCCACGGTGTTCGGTGTGGACTCCAGGCGATTGGGTCCCGATCAGTTCTCCAGAATCGGTTACGTCTCCGAGAACCAGGAGTTGCCCGAGTGGATGCGGGTCGGCCAGTTCCTGGAGTACTGCAAACCCATGTATCCTTCGTGGGATGATGAGTTTTGCGAAAAGCTCCTCAAGCAGTTCAGTCTGTCGCGGGACCAGAAGATCAAGAGCATGTCGCGAGGGATGAAGGTGAAGACCGCCTTGCTCTCCTCGCTGGCGTATCGTCCCCAGTTGCTGGTGCTGGATGAGCCTTTCAGCGGATTGGACCCGCTGGTGCGGGATGAGTTTATACGGGGCGTGCTGGAGCTTACGGAGCAGGAGAGTTGGACGGTGTTCATATCATCCCACGACATCGATGAGGTGGAACGGCTGGCGGATTGGGTGGGTATTTTGAACCAGGGGCGTTTGGAACTGGCCGAAGGGATTGCCTCGTTGCAGGCCCGGTTTCGCAAGATCGAAGTGGTGGTGCGGGGGGAGGGGACCATTCCCAAAACCCTGCCGGAGCACTGGCTCACCCTGGAAAAGGCGGCCCACACCATTCGATTTGTCGACAGCCGTTACGCGGAAAATGAAACGGAGAAGACGATTCCGGTTCATTTCCCTGATTGTGCCGGAGTCACAGCGCAGCCGATGTCGCTTCGGGAAATATTTTTGACACTCGCGAGGACGTACCGGCTTGTGGCCTGAGAGGAGAAACTTGATGAACCTGATCACGCATCTTTTCAAAAAAGACGTTCGACGCCTCCGTGTCCTGCTGGGCCTGTGGTTGCTCCTGGTGGTGTTGCAGGCCGTAATGATCGGCACCGGTCCCGGGGCGTCCGCCGGCGACATGGCGCTTCAGATCGTTTTCTTCCTGGCCGCCATGTTGTTTCCGCTTCTGCAGCTCGGGGCCTTGGTGGTCATCATTCCATTGCTTGTCCAGGATGAGCCTCTGGTCGGCACGACCGCGTTTTGGTTTACGCGCCCGATTGCCCGGAAGGATCTCCTCGCCAGCAAGGGCGTGTTCATGCTCGCCCTGTTGGTCCTGCCGCCTCTTCTGGCCGAGCTGATCATGCTCACCTGCAATGGGGTCACACCCAGGCACGTTGCGCTCGCGGTGCCGGAAGTCCTCCTGGCCCAGCTCTCCGCGGTGCTGATGATCTGGATCCTGGCAAGCATGACGCGCACCTTTGCCCGATTCGCCATCGTGGGCATTATCCTTGTGGCCGTGTCGGGAATCTACGGGTTTGCCGCGGGCATCTCGGTTTTGTTTGGAGACGACGTGTTTAAGAATATTCCTGAGATTTCGCTCACGCTGTCTGCCCAGGTCGTCTCCTCGATCATCGGGATCGTCCTGTGTTCTGTCGCGATCACCTATCAATACCTGACGCGCAAAACCGCGCACACCATCGTCCTGGCCTGCCTGACCGTGGTCGCCACCCTGACCACGTCATATGCATGGCCTGTGGATTTTCTGAAAAAAGCAAAGGCGCCCGTTCAGAAGGAGCTCCTCAACGGCGAAGCGGTCCACATTGCCTCTGACAACACCGGCAAGAACTGCACGTCCGACGCCTTCAGTTTCCGGCCGGCCAAGATTCCCAAGAAGAACGTTCAAGGAAAACTGGTGGTGTCCGGGTTGCCTCCCGGGCTTGTTGGCCGTGTCACATTCATCCGCGCCCAGCTTGCATATCCCGACGGCAAGAAACTGACATCGGATGTTGGCGGCGGTTCCATGTCACGCATTGCGGGGAGTCTGGAACGATGGGATGGCGGCGCCATCAGCCACGCCCTGGGAGGCATCAAGGTCCTCAACCAGGAGAAACACCCGTCCCAGTCCGAAACGTTGTTCGAGGTGGAGTCTGATTCCTTCAGCCAGTATGGCGGGAAGAAAGGAATCTACACGGCTGATGTGCAGCTCAATGTTCGCCGCTACAAGGTGACCGGGGTATTGCCACTTCGCAAGAAGGCGCATCTCGCTCTGGGATCGGAGCACGTGGCCGTCGCCGATGTGCTTCGCGAGCCGCAGGGATGCCAGGTTCTCCTGAGCGTCAAGAACGTGACCTTGTTATTCGCCACCGACGCCCAACTCGACCTCGCCAGCATCCTGCCGGGTGGGGGGAAGGTCCTTTACATGCTCAGGAACCAGAATCGCGGCCAGGCGTTCATCCCGAAGGAGGATTTCGATGCCAGCTCCAGTATTCTCAATACGTATACCGGCGCCCGGCTTAAGATCAAGCCCCTGCGGCTTCGCTATGTCTCGGAATTCAGTGACGCGCCCCTGGATGAAGCATGGCTGGCCGACGCCGACCTGGTGAGAATCGAACCAGTCGAGGTCGGGGTACTCTCAAAGTCACTGCGGATTGAAGAGTTTGTGATGGATGGCGATAAAGACAAGCCGGAACGTGAAAAGCGCGCCTCGGCCAAATTCCCGGCCGCGAGCCAGTAGGGTGGGATGATGACAAGCCCCGGTTCTTGAGCGACAGAACCCGGGCGTTTTTAAAATCACGATCCTTCCGATGATTCTTGAGAACCCAACCTCTCTGTTCCCAGTTTGTGAATAATCTCGACGTGCTAAAGGGGAAGATTCGGAAAAGCGAGTGACGCAACAAATTGTTCTGGACGGGTCGAAAGCCACGTTCCAAAGTCCGGCGGGTCGTCTGGTGAGGCGGACTGAGGATATTTCAGTGTCAACAACATCGCACTATGCATCGTGACGAATTTAAGGCTGCGAGTCGGAAGGCAGAATGGCAGTGGTTTGGCGTTTTAATTGCCTTCGTTGTTCCCTTTCTTTTCATCGGCGTGGAGTTGTTTCTACCGGTGCTGAAGAAGACTGATGACGGGCCATTCGAAACAACAGTCGGCGCATTGCTGGTCATGCTATGGGGGGCCATTATCCTAGGGATTTGGGTGTTCTCGTCATCGCGTCTCGCGTGGCGGCACGGTCTCAACTGTCCCGGTTGCCGGAAACCGCTTTTTGGCGTTTCCAAGCGTGTTTTGAAGACCGGCAAATGTCCATTCTGTCAAACACAGGTGCTTGACGACGCCCCACCAACGTTTGAACCCGAGACACCGTGGCTTCTCAGCCACTGCCCTCCAAGATTTCTTCCTCTCCTCGAAAAGGCAGTATTCGCCGTTGGACTCGTCAGCGAGGTCACAATCCGTGTTGGAGGCGCTTGTGCCATCCTCTTCGCACCGTTGCTTTTTGCGGCATTGAGGCCGGATGCGCCGATTTCTCAGCCAGTGATGTGGTTGAGAGCGCACACCAACAAAGACCAATTCTTGGTTGTCTATTTGTTAATCCAGGTATTCATCCTCCTGATGCTTACATGGGCGAGTTCCAGTCTGGATTATCTTCGGATTAGAGATCTTCTTAAGGAACACGCCGCAGCAGGGACGAGAGACAAGAACGCACAGGACGCTACGGCCAACAGGTCATAGCGGTCGGGAGTTCCCTGCTATGAAGGCAGGGGATCAGTTTGAAGCGGGCTTGGCGGGTGGGATCTCGATTTCCCAGCCGCCGCCGAGGGATTTGTAAATGGAGACAAGGGCAGTGGCTGTGCGGGTCTCGCTCTGGGCCAGTTGCGCCTGAATTTCCAGTTGGGTCCGCTCGGCGTCGAGGACGGCGAGAAAATCCGAGACGCCGCCGTCGTAGCGTTGGCGGGCCAGGAGAAATGCTTTGCCGGCGTCGCGCTCGGACGCGCCGAGGTAGTCGCGGCGGGCGCGTTCCTGGCTGAAGGAAACCAACGCGTTTTCGGTTTCTTCGAGGGCGAGGAGGACGGTCTTTTCGTAAGAGGCCAGCTCGGCGTCGGCGTGGGCGCGGGCGGCCTTGATGCGCGCGCGCACGCGGCCGAGGTCGAGCGCCGCCCAGGAAATGCGCGGGCCAAATGAATAGGTATCAGCGCCGGCTTTCGCCAAACCCGAAATCTGGCTGGATTCCAACGCGATATTCCCGTTGAAGGTGACGCGCGGGAAGAGGTCCGCGGTTTGGACGCCGATGAGGGCGGTAGCGGCGGCGAGGGCGCGCTCGGCGGCGCGGATGTCGGACCGGCGACGCAGAAGTTCAGATGGGGAGCCGATGTTGACGAGAGCCGGAAGCGCGGGCATGGGGGCGGGTTCGATCAGCCCGGACTCAAGGTCGGTGGGTTGCCTGCCCGTGAGAACGCCGATGCGGTGGATGGCGTGTTTCACAGCGACTTCGAATGGCGGAACAATGGCGAGGGTGGCGTTGAGCTGGGTGCGTGCTCGGGCGGCATCGAGTTCGGTGGCGCGGCCGGCGCGAAGCTTCGAGAGGGTTAGTTCAAGCGTCTCGCTCTGGGTCTCCGCGTTGCGGCGGACGACGTTCAATTGGTGTTGCGCACCGCGGAGTTCGAAATAGTTACGCGCCAGTTCGGCGGTCAGGGTGACGAGCACATCGCGGCGTTTGGCCTCCGCGGCTGCGACTTCGGCGGTGCTGGCCTCGACGGATCGGCGCAGGCGGCCGAAAATGTCCAGTTCCCACGTGGCATCGAAACCACCGTTGTAAAGCCCCAGTTGCCGCTGGTCACGGGAGAGGGGCATATTGATGGAGTCTTCGCTGGACTGCGATCGCGTGTAACTGGCGTCGGTGGTGACAATGGGAGCCAGGTTCAAGAGCGTCACAGTGCGGAGGGCGCGGGCTTCGCGAACGCGGTCGGTGGCGATGCGAAGGTCGTGGTTCGCGATCAGGGCCCGGTCAATCAGGGCGTTGAGTTTTGGGTCGTTGAAACCGCGCCACCAGGTGATGGCGGTCTGGTTGGTGGCAACGTTCGGCTGGGCGGCGTTGCCGAAGGCGGCATTGGTTTTGGTCTCAGGCTCCTGGTGGTTGGGGCCCACGGCGCAGCCGGTAAGAAGAGAACCCGACAGCAGGCCGGCGAGGAGCAACGCCGCCACGCCGTGCGTGTGGGTGTTCTTGCTGGCGGCCTTCTTCTTGCGTTCGAGGACGGCGCGAATGACGACGTAGAAGACTGGCGTGAGGAAGATGCCGAAGAAGGTCACGCCCAGCATGCCCCAGAACACCGCCGTGCCGATGGAGCGCCTCATTTCCGCGCCAGCGCCGGCGGAGAGCATCATCGGCAGCACGCCGAACGCAAAGGCGAGCGACGTCATCAGGATCGGCCGCAGCCGGAGACGCGAGGCTTCGATGGCCGCCTCGATCCTGTTCTTGCCGGTGTCCTGGATCTGTTTGGCGAACTCGACGATGAGGATGGCGTTTTTGCACGCGAGGCCCATCAGTGCGACGAGGCCGATCTGGGTGAAAAGATTGTTGTCCAAGCCACGCGCCCAGATGCCGAGGATGGCGAAGAGCAGGCACATCGGGACAATGAGGATGATGGCCAGCGGCAACGACCAGCTTTCATATTGCGCGGCGAGCACGAGGAAGACCATCAGCACGCAGAACGGGAAGATGAAGACAGCGGTGTTTCCGGCCATGATTTGCAGGAGGCTGATCTCGGTCCACTCGATGCGCATGCCGGGCGGCAGGATTTTCTTGGCGAGGTCGTCCATGATCTTGATCGCGTCACCGGTGCTGACGCCGGGCGCGGGAGCGCCGGTGATCTCGGCGGCGTTATACATATTGTAGCGGTTGACCGACACGGGGGCGGAGACATCTCTGACCTTCACGACCGTGCCGAGTGGCACCATGTCGCCGGCCTCGTTGCGCGTCTTGAGATTGACCACGTCGGCAGCCTTGACACGGAACGGCGCGTCCGCCTGTGCGGTGACGCGGTAGGGCCGTCCGAACGCGTTGAAATCGTTGACGTAGAGAGATCCGAGGTAAATTTGCAGTGTGTCCCAGACGTTATTGAGCGGGACGTGCATCATTTTGGCCTTGGCGCGGTCCACATCGAGAAAGACCTGCGGGACGTTGGCGCGGAAGGTGGAGATCGCGCCGCTGATTCGCTTGTCCTGGTTGGCGGCTCCCATGAGCTGGTAAGTGGCGGCTTGCAGGGCGGGGAAGCCGGCTTCGTTGCGGTCTTGCACCTGGAGTTTGAAACCGCCGACCATGCCGAGACCGTCCACGGGCGGCGGACCGAAGACGCCGATGAAGCCGTCTTGGATGCTGGCAAACTTGGTTCGCAGGTCAGCGACAATCTTATCGCCAGTCCGCCCGTGTTTCACGCGCTTGGCAAACGGTTCCAGCGTGATGAAGAAACTGGACGTGTTGGCTTGGTTGCCGAGAGTGACGAAGGAAAGGCCAACGATTTCGATCACGTGGCCAACGCCCGGCGTCTCGCGCATGATCTGCGCCATGCGATCGGCAACGACCTTGGTGCGCTGGATGGACGCGCCGTCGGGCAACTGGACGAAGGCAATCAAGTAGCCCTTGTCCTGCGGCGGCACGAAGCCAACCGGGACATTCTGGAAACCATGCCACGTCAGCACGAGCAGGCCGACGTAGATCACGAGGCCAACTCCGCAATGCCGCAGCAACCGGCCCAGCGCGGCGACGTAGCCGTTGCGGCTGGACTCGAAGACCCAGTTGAAGCCGGTGAAGATCAAGCCCACCGAGTAGTGGATGAGTTTGCCGATGAAATCCTTTTCCTCATGATGCGGGCGCAACAGCAGCGCCGCGAGCGCCGGACTGAGCGTGAGCGAGTTGAATGCCGAGATCAGCGTCGAGATGGCGATGGTCAGCGCGAACTGCCGGTAGAACTGGCCGGTGAGTCCGCTCAGGAACGCTGTCGGGATGAACACCGCCGCCAGCACGAGGCCGATGGCGATCACGGCGCTGCTGACCTCGGTCATCGCTTTGTGTGTGGCGTCAACCGGCGGCAGGCCGAGCGCGATGTTGCGCTCGACGTTCTCGACGACGACGATGGCGTCATCTACCACGATGCCGATGGCCAGCACGAGGCCGAAAAGCGAGAGGTTGTTCAATGAAAACCCCATCAAGGACATGGCCGCAAATGTGCCGATGAGCGAGACCGGCACTGCGAGCAGCGGGATGAGCGATGCACGCCAGTTTTGCAGGAACAGCACCACGACGATCACGACGAGGATCATTGCCTCGATGAGTGTCTTCACGACGGCGTGGATGGATTCGCGGATGAACTCGGTGGTGTCGAAATGGATCCGGTATTCCAAACCCGGCGGGAAATCCTTCGCCATGTCCTTCATCGTGTCCGCGACGGCGTCGCGGGTTTCGACGGCGTTGGAGCCGGGCAACTGGAAGATGGCCACGACCGCCGACGGCTGGCCGTCGAGGTAGTCGCGGAGATTGTAGTCGTTCGCGCCGAGCTCGACCCGGGCCACGTCGCGCAGGCGCGTCACCTGTCCGTCGGCGTCGGTCTTGAGAATGACTTCGCCAAACTCCTCCGGTGTGGAGAATCGGCCTTTCGTCTGGGCTGTGAGTTGGAAGAGATTGTCCGCCGGCTGCGGCGATTGGCCGAACACGCCCGCAGCAACCTGCACATTCTGCTCGCGAATGGCGCTGACGATTTCCGCAGCGGCGAGGTTGCGCGAGGATGCTTTGTTTGGGTCAATCCAGATGCGCATCGAGTATTCGCTGACGCCAAAGATGCGCACGTCACCGACGCCGGGCAGGCGCGCGAGGCGATCTTTCACGTGCAGGAACGCGTAGTTGCCCATGTAGAGGTCGTCGTATTTGCCGCTGGGCGAGATGAGGTTGATCATCAACGTGATGCTCGGCGCGCGCTTCATGGTCGTGACACCGAGCCGGCGCACTTCCTCCGGCAGACGGGGCAGGGCGGTGGAGACACGGTTCTGGACTTGCACCTGGGCCATGTTCAGGTCCGTGCCGGTCTTGAACGTCACGCCCAGCCGCAATTGGCCGTCACTGCCGCACGCGGAGGACATGTAGAGCATGTCTTCGACGCCGTTGATTTCCTGCTCCAGCGGCGTCGCCACCGTCGAAGCCACCGTCTCGGCGCTCGCGCCGGGATAGTTGGCCATGACGAATACGGTCGGCGGCGTCACTTCGGGATACTGGGAGATCGGCAGCGTCAGCAACGCCACCAAGCCCAGCACCACTGTGATGATGGACAGCACTCCGGCGAAGATTGGCCGGCGGATGAAAAAGTGGGAAAAGTTCACAGGCGTAAAACGTAATACGTGAAATGGGGTTTAGCGTTGCGCTGTGGGCGCGGGCGCGGCTCCGTTGGGTGCCGGGTCCACGATTTGGACCTTCACGCCAGGGCGCGCCATCATCAGGCCGTTGATGATCACGCGATCTTCTGGCGTCACTCCCTTGGTCACGATGCGCATCGCGCCGTGCTGGCGGCCCGCTTCGACTGGCCGGGGCTCGACTATGTTGTTTTTGTTGACGACCAGTACGTATTTCGATCCCTGGTCGGAACCGACCGCAACCGCAGGAACCGCAAGTGCCTGCACGGGAGGGCCGGCTGGCACGCGCACGGTAGCGAACATGCCTGGGACCATGGACCGGTCGGCATTGGAAAACACTCCGCGCAGCCGGATCGTGCCGGTTTTCACGTTCACTTGGTTGTCGAAGAAATCAACACGGCCTTTGCGTGGATAGTTCTGTTCGTTCACCAGCGCCAGTTCACAGGGAAGAGGATCGCCTTTCCGCCCCAAACCGTTTCCGGCGCTGCCACTGCTCCGGTATTTCAGGAAGGCGGCTTCGTCGGTGTCGAAGTTGCAGTAGATCGGGTCCATGGAAACGATCGTTGTCAGCACCGTCGCGGCGCCGCCGCTGCCCTGAAGCTGAACCAGATTGCCGACGGTGACGAAGCGCCGGCTGATCTTGCCGCTGATCGGCGCCGTGATGCGGCTGTAATCCAGATTGAGTTTGGCGGAGGCTTCCGCCGCGCGCGCCGCGGCGAGGGCGGCCCCGGCTTCGCGCACCGCCTTGCTGCGACTGTCGTATTCCTCTTCCGAAATGGCTTTGGTGTTGCGCAGACTCTCGGCGCGTTTGAGATCGTTCCTGGCAAGGTCTAGATGTGTCTCGGCGCGCTGGCACTCGGCCTGTGTGCGCTCCAATTCGGCTTGGTAGGGCCGCGGGTCAATCACGAAGAGCAGGTCGCCTGCCTTCACCTCGGCGCCGTCCTGAAAATGAATGGACTCGATCTGGCCGTGAACGCGAGGCCTGACCTCGACCATCTCCACCGCTTCGATGTGGCCGGGATATTCGTCCCAGTTGGTGACGGTCATCATCTTCGGAAGGGTGACGGTGACTTTGGGCGGCGGCGGTGGCTCTGGCGGTTTCTGTGGCGAGCATGCCGTCAATGCGATGGCAATCAGTGAGGAGGAAAGAATGAGTGAAATCTTCATGGTCATTTGGGGAAATGAAAGTGTTTTACGCACTGCGACGTTGGGCACCGCGTTTCGCCGGGCGATCAGGCTTGGAGACTGCAGGCGCGCGAAGACCGGCGGAAAATGCAGCGACCATTTGCCCTAGAAAGGCGTCGGCATCGCCGGGCTTGCACATGCCATCGGTGAACTTTTCGATGCCCGAGGGATTACAGAGGACGAATACGAATGCGCCCCAGCAGAACTCGAAGCGCCACAAAAGGTCGGCCTTGGGCAGGCGCGGCACGCTGCGCTGAAAGGCGTTGAGGTAAGCCGTGCGCACGTCGCGGTGCTGACGGCGCAGCAGTTCCTGGACTTGCGGGTTCGGATCGGTGACAACGCGGCCGATCAAACGCATGATCGTTTCGCCCTTGCCTGGGGTAGTGGCCATGCGCAACGGCGGCGTCAGCATCGCCTCCAGAATCTTCTCCACTGGAATCGCCCCGCCTTTATACTCCTCTTCCAGCCGTCGCAGCATTTGGAAATGTTCTTCATGGATTGGACCGAACCGGCGTTTGAAGACGGTTTCCATCAGCCCTTCCTTCGAGCCGAAATGGTAGTAAACGGTGGCGAGATTGGCTTTGGCCTCTTCGACGATCTGGCGGAGCGAGGCGCCTTTAAAGCCGTAATCCGCAAACACTTTTTCGGCTGCGTCCAGAATGCGGGTCTGGCTGTCCTGGGTCTGAGTTGGCGTTGTCATTGATTGAACGTTCGTTTAAAACGAACGTTCAATACATTAAGGGCCGCGTGGTGTCAAAGGCTATGTTCAGGCAATTGAGACCTGCGGCCATCATCGGCCTGGGAGCGCGGGCATCCTGCCCGCCTTCGGCTGCACATCGAGCAAGCCGCAGCGCGAAGAGAGTTTTTCCTTGGCTTGCGCAGTCTGGCGGGCAGAATGCCCGCGCTCCCAAGAGCGGCAATCTCTCAAGATCGCCGACCCAAAGACGCGCCTATACCAGCCCGTTCCATTTCCTCAGGGACCATTCGGTGATGATGAGGACGCAGAAGAAGGCGAACCACCACGGCGTGTCCCACAACTCCAATTCCAGCGACACCTTCTCGCTGCGTTCAAGGAACTTCAATTCGTCCGCCAAACGGTTTGCTTCGTTGAGGTGCAGGAACTTTCCACCAGTGAGCGCCGCCATTTCCTTGAGCAAAGACTCGTTCATAGCCACCGCCTGCGTCTCCTGGGATGGGAGATCGCGCACGCCGAAGAGTGCGGCGGCCTGGCTGAGCTTTTGGGGCAGGGCGGGGACTTCGAGCCGCAGCGCGTATTCGGCGCGCGGCAGGTCGTTGATGGCGCAGCGGTAGAGACCGCCGCTGCCGGCGACGTGTTCCATGCGGATGCGGCGGAGCGGCTTGTCGTTTTGGAAGACGATGGCGGTCACCTCGCTGTCGTTGAGCGGCGAGAAGTCCGCGCCCAGCACGCGGGCTTCGACGCCGACGGGATCACCCTCGGCGAACTCGTCACGCGAGGTGCCGATCATCACGTGCTCATCGCGAGCGCTGAACGGCGAGCGCGCGGCCCAGCGGATGATCTGGCCCCAGAAGCGGTGGAAGTTTTCGTCGGCGACCTTGAAGCGCCAGCGCCAGGTGTTGTCGCTGCCGAGGAAGAGCACCTTGCCAATGCCGTAGTATTGCGTAACCAGCAGTGGCGACACTGTCGTCGTGAGCAGCACGGTCGCGGCGGGCTTGATGCTGGCGACCGGCCACTGCCAGTAGAATGGCGGCAGTTCCGTCCAGAGCTTCTCGTTGGCGGCGGGATCGGGCATGAGGTGCGTGATGGGATGCTCGCGGCCGGCGGGGGAAAGTTGAAGGCGCAGTTCCTTGCCTTCGATGGGTTCGGCGGCGGGCAGGACCGGCAACAGGTCTGCCAGCCGCTGTCCGCGCCAGGCGGCGGGCATGCCGCGGCGGCCGGCGATGGCGATGAGCGTGCCGCCATTGTCAGCGACGAAACTCTCCAGTTGTTGCTCGGCGGCTGGCGAGAGTTGGCCGGGCACAAGGTCGCCGAGGACGATGACGCTGTATTTGAACCACTCCTGCCGCGACGACGGCATCGGCGGATGGTTTGGCTCGGCCAGCAGGATGGTGGTGAGTTCGACCGGCTTGTCGCGCAGCAGGTCGTTCTTGAGGTAGCGGAACTCCCAGCGTGGCTGGCTCTCGATCAACAGAATCCGGAGTTTGTCCTTGAGGACCTGCACGCGGAACGAGCGCGCATTGTTCTCGGCGTTTGCCTCACCGGGTTGCGGCGGAACCTCGGCGGTGAGCAACTGGCTGCCTTCACCCTGCGGCCGGAAACCGACGAGGGTTGTATCGCGCGACGGGTCCGCGCCGGGCGTGACGTAAGATTCGCCGATGACCTTGCCGTTTTGCAGAACGCGCACCGGCACACGTTGGCCGCGGTAGCCGCTTGACGTCACCGCCACGGTCGCCGCAGCCTCATCGCCGGAGAAGACCAGTCCGCTGGAGGCCACCTCGGTGACGGCGATGTCCTTGGGCGGCGTGGACGGGCCGATGCCGACGGTGAAGAGTTTCACCTGCCGTCCCGCGAGCCTGGCGGCTGCTTCCAACGGATTTGGGCCGCGATTGTGGCCGCCGTCGGAGACCATGATGGCTGCGCCGACGCGCTCCGTCGCCAGATCCATCAGCGCGGTTACGGTGGGCCGGCCGAGATCGGTGGAGTTGCCATCCGGCGCGGCCCACGGCGCGTGCGGGTCGAACGTCGCGGCGCTTACGGCGATTCGGTAGGTGCGAAGTTGCGATATGTTCTGCAGTTTGCGCAGCAACTCGTCGTTGAAAACCTTGCGGACCTGTTCGGCGCGCATCGGCCCGCGCGGGTCATCGCGAATGCCCATGCTGCGCGACTGGTCCACGAGCAGCAGGAGCGAATCCTTCGTTGTGCGGGTGATCTGCGTGCTGATCACCGGCGCAAGCAGGGTGAGAAAGAGCATGACCACCAATGCGATGCGCAGCGCCGTCAGCAGCAGGCCGATGCGAGCCGGGACCTGTTTGCGCTCGCGCCGGTAAAGCCACGCAAGCAGCGCGCCAACGGTGACGAGCAGCGGCACGACGAGCCACCACGGCCAGGGATTGGCAAAGATGAGTGTGGCGATCATCGATTCATCACCATTTTCGGCGCGGCCGCTTCGGAGGGCGCGCGCCGGGCGCTCCAGAGCGAGGTCAGCAGCGTTTCGACCACGGCCAGCAACAACGCGAGCGCGACCAATTCGCGCCAGAGTTGCATGCCGAACCGTTCCTTGCTGATGCGCGATGGCAGCTCGCGCCAGTTATCGGGGAATGTCGCGTCGAGCCATCGCGCGATCGAATCGCGTTGGGTGGGGGAGATGGGCATGAGGTCGGACTCGGTGGCGTCGAGGTTGACGGCGAGAGCGCGGCCGGCACTGGCGAAGACGCCTGGCTCATCGGTCTTGATGTCGCTGGCGGGGGGGGGCTCGCCGACGAGAAGATTGCGCGATGCCTGCGTGGGAATGGCGAGCTCGTAGATCATCTCATGGACGAGCGGCACGAAGACGGGATGAATCGGCAGGTCGCTCCAACTGTTGTCCAGCGGCAGGGCCGTCTGCAATACGCGGCCGTCACCGAGGCGGCGGGAGATCAACAGCGGGTCGCCGTTGGCCAGTGTCGCGAGCGTGAACGTGCCCGCGCCGGGGTTCAGCCGCCACCAGGACTGCACCTGAGCTTGCGTCAGCTCTGCCAGCTCGGGCCGCCAGGTCGCATTGGCGGAGACTCGGTTGGGCGCGTTCGGTTGTGCGCGCACGACGGAAAGAAGTTTGGCCGGCAATAGGTAGCGGCCTTCCTGGAAGAGCGCGTGGTTGTAATCGGCGGCTTCGGCGAGGCTGCCGGGCGCGACAAGCAGGCCGCGTCCGGAGGCGACGAACTGCTCCAGCTTCTCGGCGAGCGCGCGGTCCACGCGGGCGACGTTGGCGAGCACCAGCACGCGGTAGCGCGACAGGTCGGCGGACGCCAACGCGTGGGCGTCCATCACCACAGGCTTGACGACGCCCTCGTCGCTCGGTTGGAGCGCGGCGGCGAGAAAGCCGCTGCCGCTGCGGAACGCATTCGGCGAGGGCGATCCGTCGGCGATGAGCACGGGCAGCGTTTCCACCGCGTCGAGCGCGAGGTAACGGCGGTTGTCGAGCGGCAGCGCGTCGGCGCCGATGTCGAGCGCGACACGGTGCGGGCCGGGTTCGGGAAACTGGATATTGAATGTAACGGCGGCGGTGTCGCCTGCCTCGATGTGCGCATCCTTTGCTGCCTTCTGGATGCCGTCAATGCTGAGCGTGGCCGAGATGTCGCCCGCGGCGCTGCTGTGGTTGGCGACGCGGGCGGTAAGGCGCGCGGTGCTGGAGGCGGCGACGATGCGAGGTTGGACGTTGAGGTCCACGATGGCGAAGTTGGGCCGGTCAGCGGCGGCAACAGTCAGCACACGGACGGTCGGCTTCGGTTGACGTTTGGCGAACACAGCGGCCACGCGCTCCCAATCGCCCGTGCGGTCGGTGCTCCAGCCGCGCGCGGCGCCATCGGTGATGAAGTAAACCTCATGGTTGGGATTGCGGAGCTTCGGCAACAGCACGGCGATTTCCTCCGCGGCGCGCAGCATGTTGGCGGGTCGCGGCTGTGGCTGAAGCTGGACGATGGCTTGCTTGGTCCGCTGCAACTCGAAGCTCGGGTCGGACGAAAGGGGACGGGCCGTGTCGCTCGCGATGATCACCGAAACGGTGTCGCCCTGCCGGAGCGTGTCAATCAGGCTGAGCGCGGTGCGGCGGATGTTTTCGAAGTCGCTCGTCTCGCCGCTGGTGTGGGTGGTGCTGAACGAATTGTCGAGCACGAGCACAAGGTCGGTGCGTGAGTGGCCAAGGTAGGCGGTGAATGCAGTTTTCACCAGCGGCCGGGCCAGCGCCAGCGCGAGAAACGCAAGGATGAAGATGCGCACGAGCATCAGCAACCAGTGCTGGAAGCGGAGACGGCGCGTGGCCTTTGCGAGCGACTGCCGCAGAAACATCATCGCCCCCCACGGCACGATGCGGAACCGCTGCCGATTCAGCAGGTGCAGGATGATCGGCGCGGCAATCGCAGCCAGACCGGCCAGCATCAGGGGGTTGAGGAATGAGATGGGTGACATGGCGGCATCAACGAATCTCAGAACACGAAAAAGGTCCAGATCAAGCCCGCCAGCCATGTCAGCATCGCGAAGTCACCCATCCGGCGCCGCACCGCATAGAATACCGGCGCTGAGAGGAGGAGCAGCCAGAACGACGACATGTGCATCACCAACAGCCAAAACAAATACTTGCTGCCGGGATGGATGGGGAACAACGGCGGACGATCCCAGCCGGCGGCGGTGATCCAGGCAATGCTGCAGGCGAGGAACGAAGTTTCCAAGGCGATGAAGAGAATGGTGATCACCTTGGAGTGCTTTTTCAGAAATGCTTCCATGATCGTGAACTCAATTGGGGGTTATCGCAGCTCCATCCGCCGCGCGAGATAGGCGGCCAGCGTGGCGTCGAATGGCTCGTGAGTGCGCATCGGCACGTAATCAATCCGGAACTGCCAGCAGATGCGGCGGACGCGCTCGATGAAGGCGTTGGCCTGCGCCAGATACTCGTCGCGCAACTGGCGCGGTTCGATCATCAGCCGGGTGCCGGCGATTTCCATATCCTCGAACTGCGTGAGTTGCTGGAAGGGGAACGTCAGCTCGTCGTCGTCGAGGATGTGGAAGACGATGACCTCGTGTTTCTTGTGGCGGAAATGCTGGAGCGCGTTGGCGAGCTGCTCTGGATCGTCGAAGAGGTCGCTGAAGATGATGATCAGGCCGCGTTTGCGGAACCGTTCGGCGAGGTCGTGGAAGATGGCGCTGAGGTTGGTGTCGGCGCCGGGCTGCGTGCGATCGAGTTCCTCGAAGATGCCGCGGAGGTGGGCGGCCTTGGCGCGCGGCGGAATGTAGCGTCGCACGCGGCTGTCGAACGTGACAAGCCCGACGGCGTCGCGCTGTTGGAGCATGAGGTAGCTGAGCGCGGCGGCGGCGCAGCTCGCGTAACGGAACTTGGTGGGGCGGGGCGGCGGCGCGCTGAGGCCGCGGCCGCCCTCGGCGGGGCCGGCGTAGTTCATCGAGCCGCTGGCGTCCACGAGCAGGTAGGCGCGGAGGTTGGTTTCTTCCTCGTATTGCTTGATGAAGAAACGGTCGGACTTGCCGAAGAGTTTCCAGTCAATGTCGCGAATATTGTCGCCGACAACGTATTGGCGATGCTCGGCAAACTCGACACTGAAGCCCTTGTGCGGCGACTTGTGGAGACCGCTGATGAATCCCTCGACCACGAGCCGCGCGACGATTTCGAGACGCGAGAGCTTGGCGAGCGCGGCAGGATCGAGTCTGGTTGGCGAGTCGGCGGTGGTCATGGCGTATTGCGTACTGCGTAATCGAAACGAGGAATACGCAATACGAAGTTCTACTCTGACCCAGGCACGGAGATCGTTTCCAACAACCTCTTCACGATCGCGTCCGTCGTGATGCCCTGGCTTTCGGCGTTGAAATTAGTGACGAGGCGGTGGCGGAGAACGGGCAGCGCGCAGGCCTGGATGTCCTCGGTGGTGACGTGGAAACGGCCGGCGAGGATGGCGCGGGCCTTGCCGCCGAGCACCAGATACTGGCTGGCGCGCGGACCCGCGCCCCAGGCGATCCACTCGCGGACGAAATCGGGCGCGCCTTCGGCGTTGCCGCTGACGCGCGTGCTGCGGGCGATGTTCATTGCATAGCGGTAAACATGGTCGGCGACCGGCACGCGCCGGACAAGCTGCTGGATCTGGATGATGTCCGTGCCGCTGAGCGTGTGGCTGAGTTCGCCAGTGTAGCTGGAGGTGGTGCGCTTCAGGATGTCGAGTTCCTCGATTTCAGTCGGGTAATCGATCCGAATCTCGAACATGAACCGATCTAGCTGCGCCTCAGGCAGGGGATAGGTGCCTTCCTGCTCGATCGGATTCTGCGTGGCCATGACGAAGAACGGCTCCTCCAGCGTGTAGGTGCGGCCGCCGGCGGTGACCTTGTGTTCCTGCATCGCTTCGAGCAGCGCGGCCTGCGTCTTCGGCGGCGTGCGGTTGATTTCGTCAGCGAGAATCATGTTGGCGAACACCGGGCCGGCCAGAAACTGGAACTTGCGCCGGCCGGTCTCGGGGTCTTCCTGGATGATGTCGGTGCCGGTGATGTCGCTCGGCATGAGATCGGGCGTGAACTGGATGCGCTTGAAGCTCAGCGAGAGGACGCGGCTGAGCGAGTTGATCAGCAGTGTCTTGGCGAGGCCGGGCACGCCGACAAGCAGGCAGTGGCCGCGCGCGAACAGCGTGACGAGCAGTTCCTCGATCACATCGTCCTGGCCGACGATGACCTTGGCGAGTTCGGTGCGAATCTGATTGTAGGCTTCCTTGACGCGGGCAACGGCGGCGACGTCATCGGGCGGAAGCGTGGAGGCAGTAGGCTGGCTCATGGTTTGGGTTTGGCGGCGGCTTGAATGGTGATGGTGACCAGGGTGCCCGGCTTGGGACAGACCTTGTCGTTGACGTTGTAAATGTAGTCGTTGGTGCCTTCGACCAGCGAGTTGTCCATGATGGCATCGGGGTGGTGCATCGTGACAATAAGATCACCGAGCACATCGCCCATATAGCGCCCATCGAAGAGGCGCGAGCCGACGAAGACCCAGAAGTGTTCCTTCATCGGCTTCTTGGTCTGCTCGTCGAAGAGAAGCTCCTCGACGCGGACGTGCTTCTTGGCATGCGTCTTGGGGTCTTCGTAGTCCACATACACCACCACCGGGTCGCCGCTGGGCGCTTTGCTGCTGCCGACGACTTCGGCGG